>NZ_JAJQJF010000024.1:0-70617 GCF_021213615.1 Cupriavidus sp. UGS-1
GGCGGCCGGAGCCGGTGCCGGTGCGGCAGCGGGTGCCGGTGCGGCGGCGGCCGGAGCGGCGGCGCCAGCGGTGGCCTCGGTATCGATCTTGGCGATGACTTCATCGGCCGTCACGGTGTCGCCGTCGTTCTTGACGATCTGCGACAGCACGCCCGCGGACGGTGCCGGCACTTCGAGCACGACCTTGTCGGTCTCGATTTCGATCAGGATTTCGTCCTGCGCGACCGCTTCGCCGGGCTTCTTCTTCCAGTTCAGCAGAGTCGCCTCGGCGACGGATTCGGACAGTTGCGGGACCTTGACGTCAACAATGGCCATGGTGTGAGTTTCCTCGGTAAATGCGTGTATGCAGCGGTATTCGGGGCGAACCGGCGCAGTCGCGGCGGATGCGGGCGACTGGCGCGCGATTCGATGCGTTCGATGCGATGCGTCGGGGATTGCAGGGGCGCAAGTGCAAGCACGGCGGCAAGCGCAGCGCGGCAGGGCCCGCCAACCGGCGCGCCCTGCCCGCACTGGCGCTTACTTGCTCAGCACGAAGCCCTTGAGCTTGGAGAACGCCGCGTCCAGCAGCGCCTTCTGTTGCTCGTTGTGCTTGGCGTAGTAGCCCACGGCCGGCGAAGCCGACGCCGGACGGCCGGCGTAGCCCAGCTTCTGCCCTTCCGTCATGTTCTCCATGATGTAGTGCTGGACGAAGAACCAGGCGCCCTGGTTCTGCGGCTCGTCCTGGCACCACACGATCTCGGTGGCGTTCGGATACTTCTTCAGTTCGGCGGCCACCGCCTTGTGCGGGAACGGATAGAGCTGCTCGAGGCGGATGACGGCGACATCGCTGGCGCCCCGCTCCTTGCGCGTCGCGACCAGGTCGTAATAGACCTTGCCCGAGCACATGATCACGCGCTTGACCTTGCTGGCGTTCAGTTCTTCCTGCTCGCCGATCACGGTCTCGAAATGGCCCTTGGCCAGATCCGACAGCGGCGACACCGCGTCCTTGTTACGCAGCAGCGACTTCGGCGTCATGATGACCAGCGGCTTGCGGAACAGCCGGATCATCTGGCGGCGCAGCAGGTGGAAGATCTGCGCCGGCGTGGTCGGCTGGCAGACCTGCATATTGTGGTCCGCGCACAGTTGCAGGAAGCGCTCGATGCGCGCCGAGCTGTGTTCCGGACCCTGGCCTTCGTAGCCGTGCGGCAGCATCAGCGTCAGGCCCGAGGCGCGGCCCCACTTGACTTCGCCCGACGAGATGAACTGGTCGATCACGACCTGCGCGCCGTTGACGAAGTCGCCGAACTGGGCTTCCCAGATCACCAGCGCGTTCGGCTCGGCGGTCGAGTAGCCGTATTCGAAGCCCAGCACCGCTTCCTCGGACAGCACCGAGTCGATCACGGTGAACGGAGCCTGGCCTTCCGACACGTTCTGCAGCGGCACGTACGAGCCCGCATCCCAGCGCTCGCGGTTCTGGTCATGCAGCACGGCGTGGCGGTGCGTGAAGGTACCGCGGCCGGCGTCCTGGCCGGTGATGCGCACCGGATAGCCCGAGGCCACCAGCGAGGCGAAGGCCAGGTGCTCGCCCATGCCCCAGTCCAGCGGCTGGTCGCCGCGGCCCATGTTGGCGCGGTCCTTGATCACCTTCTCGACCAGCGGATGCAGCTTGAACTGTTCCGGGATCGTCGTGATCCGCTCGGCCAGGCGCTTCAGTTCGGTCACCGGCACGGCGGTGTCGGCGGCGTCGGTCCACTTGCGGTTCAGGAACGGCATCCAGTCGACGGCGAACTTGTTCTTGAAGTTCGACAGCACCGGGTCGACCGTGTGCTTGCCCGCGTCCATCGCGGCGCGGTAGGCCTTGACCAGCTCGTCGCCGAAGTCGGCCGGCACCACGTTCTGCGTGGCCAGCTTGTCGGCGTAGACCTTGCGCGTGCCCGGATGCTGCGAGATCTTCTTGTACATCAGCGGCTGCGTGACCGCCGGGGTGTCCTGCTCGTTGTGGCCCAGCTTGCGGAAGCAGATGATGTCGACGACGACATCCTTCTTGAACTCCATGCGGTAGTCCACCGCCAGCTGCATCGCGAACACGACGGCCTCGGGATCGTCGCCGTTGACGTGCAGCACCGGCGCTTCGATCATCTTGACCACGTCGGTACAGTACAGCGTCGAACGGGCGTCGCGCGGGTCCGAGGTGGTGAAGCCGATCTGGTTGTTGATCACGATGTGCATCGTGCCGCCGGTACCGTAGCCGCGGGTCTGGGCCAGGTTCAGCGTTTCCATCACGACGCCCTGGCCGGCGAAGGCCGCGTCGCCGTGCACCTGCACCGGCAGCACCTCGCGATGGCCGGCTTCGCCGCGGCGCTCCTGGCGCGCCTTGGCCGAACCCTCGACCACCGGGTTGACGATTTCCAGGTGCGACGGGTTGAAGGCGAGCGACAGGTGGACCGGGCCGCCTTCGGTCGACACATCGCTGGAGAAGCCCTTGTGGTACTTGACGTCGCCTGCCGGCAGATCGTCGACGTGCTTGCCTTCGAATTCGGCGAACAGGTCGGCGGGCATCTTGCCCAGCGTGTTGACCAGCACGTTCAGGCGGCCACGGTGGGCCATGCCGATGACGATTTCCTGCACGCCCTGCTTGCCGGCGCGCTGGATCAGCTCGTCCATCGCGGCGATGAAGCTCTCGCCGCCTTCCAGCGAGAAGCGCTTCTGGCCGACGTACTTGGTATGCAGGAAGCGCTCGAGGCCTTCGGCGGCGGTCAGGCGCTCGAGGATGTGCTTTTTCTTCTCGGCCGTGAACACCGGACGGGCGCGCGTCGATTCGAGGCGCTCCTGCCACCAGCGCTTCTGCGCCTGGTCGCTGATGTACATGAATTCGGCGCCGATGCTGCTGCAATACGTCTCGCGCAGGTTCTGCAGCAGCTCGCGCAGGCTCATCGACTCCTTGCCGAAATAGGTATTGCTGGCATTGAAGACGATGTCGAGGTCGGCCTCGGAGAAGCCGTAGAAGGCGGGATCCAGATCCGGCAGGGGCGGACGCTCCTGGCGCTTGAGCGGATCGAGGTCGGCCCAGTGCGAACCGATGTTGCGGTAGGCGGCGATCAGCTGGGTCGCGGCGACGCGCTTGCGGCCCATGTCGGCATCGGCCGAGGCGACGATGGTGCGGATCGGGCCCTGCTTGGCGCGCTCGGCGAACGAGGCGACGATCGGGGCGTGGGGAATGTCTCGCGAGGCGGTGCCGTTCGCGGCCGGCACGTTCTGCATCGCGTCGAAGTACGCGCGCCAGTTGTCGGGGACGGAGGCGGGATTCTGGAGGTAGGCTTCGTACAGCTCTTCCACGTACGGCGCGTTGCCGCCGAAGAGGTACGAATTGCTCTGATACTGCTGCATCATGGGGCGCTCACTATTCTTCGGGTATGCCGAAGTTAAGCGGGTTTATCAACCTTCCGCGACACGGCTTGACCGGTTAGCGGATTGCAAACAACTCTTGGAGGCCCCTAAGCAAACGGCACCACTGGGGTGCCGGCGCGCAGAAGCCCGGAAGGGCAAGTTGTGCGGGGAAGGACCTAAGTCTTCACTGCGCGTAAGAATAGCACGTTTGCGCAAACGTCCACCGCTCTTTTCCTGTAGTGCAACACCGATCCAACGATTTCCCGCGGTATTGCGCGCCTTGCCGGTTTTCCGGGCCGAAAACCCCGTCTGGAACAGGGAATGGCTGTTGCGAAATCCCCTCGCTTTCTTTCAGCCGGCTTTCATTCCTGATTCACCCCGGCTTTTATTTCCGTGCTGCGGCGCAATAAGGTCGACCGCGTCCGTAATCACCGCGTCGACGCCCCAGGCCAGCAAAGCCGTGGCCCGGTCAGGGTCGTTGACGGTATAGCAGGCGACCCGATAACCGGCCTGATGCGCCTCTTCAATCACGTCTTGGTCCAGTTCCCGGTGATTGGCATCCAGCGCGACGCAGCCCAGCCGCGCCAGCCGGTCCCGCCAGTCGGCTGGCAGCGTGTCGAGCAGCAGCGCGCGCGGCAGGTCCGGCGCGACCCGGCGCGCCGCCTCGAGCGCCGTCTCCGAGAACGACGACAGCAGCGGCGGCACGGCGGCGCCGGCCCACAGCGCCAGCGCGTCGAGCGCCACCGCGGCGCCGGTGCGCGCCTCGGTACCGGGCACCGGCTTGATCTCGATATTGACGTGCAGGCCGTTGGCGCGCGTGTAGGCGGCGATCGCCGCCAGCGTCGGGATCGGTTCGCCGGCATAGGCCGGGCTATGCCAGCTGCCCGCGTCGAGCTGCGCCAGCTCGCCCAGCGTCAGCGCGTCGACGCGGCCGCGGCCGCTGGTGGTGCGATCCAGCGTCGCGTCGTGCAGCAGCACCGGCTTGCCATCGGCCGACAGCTTGACGTCGAACTCGAACATCCGATAGCCGAACGAGGCGCCGTGGCGGAACGCCGCCAGCGTGTTCTCGGGCGCCAGCTTGCCGGCGCCGCGATGGGCGATCGTGCGCGGATAGGGCCAGGGGGGAAGCGTGGTCGCCATCTCAGGCCTCGATCCGCTTCTCGATCCGCTTGCCGCTGGCATGGTCGAAGAAGTGCAGATGGTCGGCCGATGCCGTCACCGGCAGCTGCTCGCCCGCGCGCACGTGCATATGGCTATCGAGACGGACCACCACCTGCTGGCCGCCGAGCGTGCCGTAGGCGAACGAGTCCGCGCCCAGCGCCTCGACCACGCGCACGTCGATCCGCGCGATGGCCTCGTGGGCCGCGCACGGTTCCAGATGTTCGGGCCGCAGGCCCAGCAGCGCCTGCTGCGGCAGATGCAGCCCCATCGGCAGATGGCCCAGCGTCGCGTCCGACGGCTTGCCGTCCGCGCCAAGCACGCGCATCTGCGCGTCCGATGGCACACCCGAAGGTACCGTGCCCTGCCCCGCCTCGTTGCGCGCCACCGGAATCAGGTTCATCGGCGGCGAGCCGATGAAGCCGGCGACGAAGAT
Source organism: Cupriavidus sp. UGS-1 (assembly GCF_021213615.1). Lineage (NCBI taxonomy): Bacteria > Pseudomonadati > Pseudomonadota > Betaproteobacteria > Burkholderiales > Burkholderiaceae > Cupriavidus > Cupriavidus sp. UGS-1. Next base: position 4,961 of record NZ_JAJQJF010000024.1, read on the forward strand.
GCTGGCGGGCCGCGCATAGACCTCGAGCGGCGTGCCGATCTGCTCGACGCGTCCGCCGTTGAGCACCATCATCCGGTCGGCCAGCGTCATCGCCTCGACCTGGTCGTGCGTGACATAGAGGCTGGTGGTGCGCAGCCGCCGATGCAGCTCCTTCAGCTCCAGCCGCATCTGCACGCGCAGCTTGGCGTCCAGGTTGGACAGCGGCTCGTCGAACAGGAATACCGCCGGCTCGCGCACGATCGCCCGCCCCATCGCCACCCGCTGGCGCTGGCCGCCCGACAGCTGGCGCGGCTTGCGCTCGAGCAGCGGCGCCAGCTCGAGAATGCCGGCCGCATGGCGCACGCGCTGTTCGATCTCGGCCTTCGGCATGCCGCGGATCTTCAGGCCGTACGCCATGTTGTCGTAGACGGTCATGTGCGGATACAGCGCGTAGTTCTGGAACACCATCGCGATATCGCGCTCGGCCGGCTCCAGCCGATTGACGACGCGATCGCCGATATGGACCTCGCCGCCGGTGATGGTCTCGAGCCCCGCGACCATCCGCAGCAGCGTCGACTTGCCGCAGCCCGACGGGCCGACGATCACGATGAACTCGCCATCGTCGATCTCCATGTCGATGCCATGCACGGCCGTGACATTGCCGGCGTAGGTCTTCTGTACGTTTCGGAGCGACAGTTTTGCCATGTGTTTCTGTTGTTCTGTTCGATATCGATCGATGCGACCTTACGCATTTACTCCCCTCTCCCGCTTGCGGGAGAGGGGTTGGGAGAGAGGGAAACGGCGGTTGACGCCGCGGGCGCGTTCGCGAATTCCGGCGCCCGTTGCCCTCTCCCCCGCCCCTCTCCCGCGAGCGGGAGAGGGGCGAAAACCATCGCGGATGGAGGATCGTGACAGTCTTCCCCTTACTTCTCGGTCTCCACCAATCCCTTCACAAACCACTTCTGCATCAGGATCACCACCACCGCGGGCGGGATCATCGCCAGCAGCACGGTCGCCATCACCAGGTTCCACTCTGTGGCGGCATCGCCCGAGCGCGAGATCATCTGCGTGACGCCGACCACCACCGGGATCATCGACTTCTGCGTGGTGATCAGGAGCGGCCACAGGTACTGGTTCCAGCCGTAGATGAACTGGATCACGAACAGCGCCGCGATGCTGGTCTTGGACAGCGGCAGCAGCACGTCGAGGAAGAACCGCATCGGCCCGGCGCCATCGATGCGCGCGGCCTCGGCCAGCTCGTCGGGCACGGTCAGGAAGAACTGGCGGAACAGGAAGGTCGCGGTCGCCGACGCGATCAGCGGCACCGTCAGGCCGACGTAGCTGTCGAGCATGCCGAGGTCCGACACCACCTCGTAGGTCGGCAGGATGCGGACCTCGACCGGCAGCATCAGCGTGATGAAGATCATCCAGAAGAAGGTCTTGCGCAGCGGGAACTTGAAGTACACCACCGCGAAGGCCGAGATGATCGAGATCGCGATCTTGCCCAGCGAAATGCCCAGCGCCATGATCATGCTGTTCATCAGCATCGTCGACACCGGCGCCGCGGCCACGCCGACGCCCTCGAACAGCACGGTGCGGTAGTTGTCCAGCAGATGCGGGCCGGGGATCAGCGTCATCGGCGCGTCCAGCACCTGCTCGGCGGTCAGCGTCGAGGCGACGAAGGTCACGTAGACCGGAAAGGCCACGATCAGGATGCCGACGATCAGCACCACGTGGGTCAGGAAATCGAGGAAGGGACGCCGTTCTACCATGAGGGATACCTGTCTGCGGTCTTCATTGCCGTATTCATCGGCCGCCGTTCAATACTGGACGCGCCGTTCGACGTAGCGGAACTGCACCACGGTCAGCGCGATCACGATCGCCATCAGCACCACCGACTGCGCCGCCGAGCCGCCGATGTCCATGCCGCGGAAACCGTCGTGATAGACCTTGTAGACCAGCGTGTTGGTCGAATTGAACGGCCCGCCGTGCGTGACCGCATCGATGATCGCGAAGGTATCGAAGAACGCGTACACCACGTTGATCACCATCAGGAAGAACGTGGTCGGCGACAGCAGCGGGAACACGATCGACCAGAAGCGGCGCCACGGTCCGGCGCCGTCGATCGCCGCCGCCTCGATCAGCGAGCGCGGGATGCTCTGCAGCCCGGCCAGGAAGAACAGGAAGTTGTAGCTGACCTGCTTCCAAGCGGCGGCGATGATCACCAGCAGCATCGCCTGGTCGCCGTTGAGCAGGAAGTTCCAGTCCACGCCCATCTGGCGCAGCACGTACGAGACGATGCCCAGCGTCGGATTGAACAGGAACATCCACAGCACGCCGGCCACCGCCGGCGCCACCGCATACGGCCAGATCAGCAGCGTCTTGTAGGCGACCGCGCCGCGCAGCGCGCGATCGGCGAAATAGGCCAGCAGCAGCGCGAACGACATGCCCAGCAGCGCCACCCCGACCGCGAAAATGGCGGTCACGCGGAACGACTCGATGTAGTTCGGGTCGTTCCACAGCGTCATGAAGTTGGCCGCGCCGACGTATTCGAGGCTGATGCCGAAGGCGTCCTGCTGCAGCACGGACTGGTACAGCGCCTGGCCGGCGGGCCAGAAGAAGAAGATCAGCGTGATCGCGATCTGCGGCAGCACCAGCAGATACGGCAGCCAGGGCGAACGGAAGACGACGCGTTTTTCCATGCGTGGCGATGGCAAGGGAGCGCCGTCGCGGCGCCCCGGGGGAAATCAGGCTGCCGCCGGTCCCAGGACACGGCGGCAGGTTCCGATGGAAACAGGGATCGCAGGCGGCGGACCGGCGGGCAAACCGTGGCGCCGATCGCCTGCCGCCGCTTACTCCTTGGCGGTGCGCTGGAAGCGTTCGAGCAGCTCGTTGCCGCGCTTGACCGCGGTATCGAGCGCTTCCTTGGGCTCCTTCTTGCCGGCCCAGACCGCTTCCAGTTCCTCGTCGACCACGGTGCGCACCTGGACCATATTGCCCAGACGCACGCCGCGCGACTTGTCGGTGGTCTTGACGACCATCTGCTGCACCGACACGTCGGCGCCCGGATTCTTCTCATAGAAGCCGGACTTCCTGGTCAGCTCGTAGGCGGCCATCGTGACCGGCAGATAGCCGGTGGCCTGGTGCCAGTCGGCCTGGACTTCGGGGCGCGACAGGAAGGTGAAGAACTTGGCCACGCCCTTGTATTCCTCGGGCTTGCGGCCGGCCATCACCCACAGCGAGGCGCCGCCGATGATGGTGTTCTGCGGGGCACCCTGCACGTCCGGGTAGTACGGCAGCTGCGACACGCCGAAGGCGAACTTGGCGTTCTTGCGCACGTTGGCCAGCGTCGCCGACGAGCCGGTGAACATCGCGCATTCGCCGTTGAAGAACTTGGCGCCCGACTCCGCCTTGCGGCCGCCATAGCTGAAGTAGCCCTTCTTGACCATGTCCTGCAGATTGCCGATGTGCTTGACATGCAGCGGGCTATTGAACACCAGGCGCGTGTCGGTGCCGCCGAAGCCGTTGTTCTTGGTCGCGTACAGCGTGTTGTGCCAGGCCGAGAAGCTTTCCAGGTGGACCCAGCCCTGCCAGTCGGTGGTGTAGGCGCAGTTGCCGCCCGAGGCCTTGATCTTGGCCGAATACTGCATCACCTCGGGCCAGGTCCTGGGCGGCTTCTCGGGATCGAGGCCGGCCTTCTTGAAGGCGTCCTTGTTGTAGTAGAACACCGTGGTCGAGCTGTTGAACGGGAACGACAGCATCTCGCCCTTGGCGGACGTGTAGTAGCCGGCCACCGCGGGGATGTAGACCTTCTGGTCGAACTTCTCGCCGGCTTCCTTCATCACGGTGGACACCGGCTTGATCGCGCCCTTGGCGCTCATCATCGTGGCGGTGCCGACCTCGAATACCTGCAGGATCGCCGGGGCGCCGCCGGCGCGGAAGGCGGCGATGCCAGCGGCCAGCGTCTCGTCGTAGTTGCCCTTGTTGACCGGCACGATCTTGTATTCGGTCTGGCTGGCGTTGAACTTGCTGGCAACCTCGTTGACCTTGTCGTTCAACGCGCCCTGCATCGCATGCCACCACTGGACTTCGACGGCGGCATGGGCGGCACCGGTGGCGGACAGCGCGGCCACGGCGGCAGCCGCGGCGGCGAGCTTGATGGTGATGGTGCGGGGGTTGGTCATCGACGGCTCTCCTCGTTTATTGCGTCATCCAGTCTGAAACCGGCTGAATGTATGCATTTTTTGTGACAAGCGGATGTTACTCCGCCAGCGCGCGCCGAGAAACCGAGCGTTTCTACCAATGTCCATGCGGCCTCGAGCCGAATCGGACCGGGGCCAAGGCAAGATGACAGCGCCGTGACATAGCTTAGGCCACGCCACATGCGAGGTACAATGCGCCGCCATGCCGACCCGCCCAATGCCCCCCGCGCTCCCCGACCTTCCCGTCTTTCCGGCGGCCCTGCCCGCCGCCGCGCTGCGCCGCGTGCGCGGCGTGCTGACCGATATCGACGGCACGCTGACCACCGCCGGCCGCCTGCCGGGCGTGACCTACCTGGCGATCGAACGCCTGCGGCACGCGGGCCTGCAGGTGATCCCGGTGACCGGCCGCTGCATCGCCTGGGCCGAGATCCTGACGCGGCTGTGGCCGGTCGACGCGATCATCGGCGAGAACGGCGCCTTCTACTCGCATCTGCGCGACGGCCGGCTGGTCACGCGCTTCATCGACGACGCCCAGACGCGCGCGCACAACCTGCGGCGCATCGACGAACTGGCGCAGCGGATCCTGCGCGAGGTGCCGGGCTGCGCGCTGGCCTCCGACCAGCACTGGCACGCAGCCGACCTGGCGATCGACCACGCCGAGGACGTCGCGCCGCTGCCGCCCGCGGCGGTCGACCGCATCGTCGCGCTGATGCGCGAGGCCGGCATGACGGCCACCGTCAGCTCGATCCATGTCAACGGCTGGTTCGGCCGGCACGACAAGCTGAGCACCAGCCGCCTGTGCGCGGCCGAGCTGCTGGGCGCCGACCTCGACGCCCGGCGCGACGAATGGGTATTCATCGGCGATTCGGCCAACGACGCGTCGATGTTCGCCCACTTCCCCCTGTCGGTCGGCGTGGCCAATGTGCGCGAGATCCTGCCGTTGCTGCCGGTGCCACCTGCCTATGTGACCGAGGCCGCCGGCGGCGAGGGTTTTGCCGAGATGGTCGACGCGCTGCTGGCGGCGCGGGACGCCGGCTAGGCGCCCTGCCGTCCGGCCGCACCGCCGTATCACCGCACCGCCGTATCACCGCACCGCCGTATCACCGCACCGCCGTATCGCCGCATCGCCGCATCGCCGCATCGCCGCCCGATCCGGCATGGTCCCGGTCCCGGTGCCGGCGTAAACACCGGCACCGGCCGCCGGCATCAGCTCATGATGCCGATGTGCCAGGGCACGAACTCGTTGTCGCCGAGCCCCAGCAGCTCGCTCTTCGAGCGCTGCCCCGACGCGGTGCGCAGCATCAGCGCGAAGATCTCCTCGCCGACCTGCTCGATGGTCTTGTCGCCGTCGAGGATGCTGCCGCAGTTCAGGTCCATGTCCTCTTCCAGCCGGCGGTACATCGGCGAATTGGTCGCCAGCTTGACGCTGGGCACCGGCTTGGCGCCGAACATCGAGCCGCGCCCGGTGGTAAACGCGATCAGGTTGGCGCCGCCGGCGATCTGGCCGGTGGCCGACACCGGGTCGTAGCCCGGCGTATCCATGAAGACCAGGCCGTGCTCGGTCACCGGCTCGGCATAGCGGTAGACCGCCATCAGCGGCCCGGTGCCGCCCTTCATCGACGAGCCCAGCGACTTCTCGAAGATGTTCGCCAGCCCGCCCATCTGGTTGCCGGGGCTGACCTGCCCGTTGATCTGCACGTCGCGCCCGACCGAATACTCGTCCTTCCACCAGCGGATCCGCTCGACCAGCTTCTCGCCGACTTCGCGGCTGACCGCGCGCCGCGTCAGCGTGTGTTCGACGCCATAGATCTCCGGCGTCTCCGACAGGATCGCAGTGCCGCCGTGGCGCACCAGCAGATCGACGGCGGCGCCGAGCGCCGGATTGGCGGTAATCGACGAAAAGCCGTCCGAGCCGCCGCACTGCAGGCCCACCGTCAGGTGGCTGGCCGGCACCGGCCGGCGTTCGACGCGGTCGGCCTCGGGCAGCATCGCCATCACCGCGGCGATGCCGGCCTCGATGGTCTTGCGCGTGCCGCCGCTGTCCTGCATCACGAAGGTCCGCAGCATCGGGCCGTCCCGCAGCGACTGCGTCTCGAGCAGGCCCTTCAGCTGGTTGCGCTCGCAGCCCAGCCCGACGACCAGCGCGCCGCCGAGATTGGCGTGGCGCGCGTAGCCGGCCATGGTCCGCCGCAGCAGGTCCATCGGCTCGCCGGTCATCTCCATGCCGCAGCCGAGCGAATGGCTGAAGGCGACCACGCCGTCGACATTCGGATAGTCGGCCAGCCGCTCGGGTGTGAACCACTCGGCGATCTTGCGCACCACGGTCGCCGAGCAATTGACGGTCGACAGGATGCCGACATAGTTGCGCGTCGCCACGCGGCCATCGGGCCGCACGATGCCGTCGAACATCGCCTGGCGCGACGCCGGCACGCGCTGCACCGGCACATAGTCGCGGCCGTAGGCGTAGTCGCGCTCGTACTCCTGGAAGCTGACGTTGTGCGAATGCACGTAGCTGCCCGCCGCAATGTCGGTCGCGGCGAAGCCGATGCAGACGTTGTACTTGACGATCGGCTCGCCGGCACGGATCGCCCGCGCGGCGATCTTGTGGCCGGCCGGCACCTGGCCGCGCGTGGTCCAGGCCTGGCCCGGCACCTGCGCGCCGATGCCGACATCGATGCGCGCGACCAGCACGTTGTCGGCGGGATGCAGGCGGATGCAGGGCCCCAGCAGGGTCTTGTCTTGGCTGACGGGAGGGCGAACTTCCATACGGGAGGGGATTGGCTGGTTTGGTGGAGGGGAACGCAGATCGAGAACAACCATCCTGTCGTTCCCGCGCACGCGGGAATCCAGCGTCCTCCAAAGAGGCTGGGTCCCCGCCTGCGCGGGGACGACAACGTTGGCTCAGCGTTCTGCTCGGATACGCTTATTCCGGCCGGATATTCGACGCCTTGACGACCGCGGCCCATTTCGGCACTTCTCCGGTCATGAACTTGCCGAACTGCTCGGGATTGGTGCCCAGGATGTTCAGGCCCTGCTCGGCGAATTTGGCACGCAGGCCCGGCTCCTTCAGCGCCTTGGCCACCTCGTCGCTGATGCGCGCGGCGATCGGGCGCGGCGTGCTGGCGGGCAGGAACAGGCCATACCAGGTCAGCACCTCGAAGTCCTTCAGGCCGGCCTCGGCGACGGTCGGCACCTGTGGCAGGCCCGGCGCGCGCGCCAGGCTCGATACCGCGATCGCCTTGAGCTTGCCGGACTGGATGAACGGCGCGGCCACCGGCACGTTGGCGAACATCACCGGCACATTGCCGGCGATCACATCGGTCAGCGCCGAGGACTCGCCCTTGTATGGCACGTGCGTCAGCTTGATGCCGCTCATCGTGTTGAACAGCTCGCCGGCGATGTGCTGCGGACCGCCGGGCCCGGACGACGCGTAGCTCGTCAGCTTGCCGGCACGCACCAGGTCGGCGACCTCCTTGATTGTGCTGGCCGGCACCGATGGATTGACCACCATCACCAGCGGCATCGATACCACCTGGGTCACCGGCATGAAGTCCTTCAGCGGATCGAACGGCAGCTTCGCGTACATGCTGGGCGCGATCACCATGGTCGATTGCGAGGCCAGCATCATCGAATAGCCGTCCGCCGGCGATTGCGCGACGTTCGACGCCGCAATCGTGCCGGTCGCGCCGGGCCGGTTCTCGATGACGACCGACTGCCCCATCTGCTTCGACAATTGCGCGCCGAGCTGGCGCGCCACGATGTCCGCGCCGCCGCCGGGCGCAAAGCCGACCACCACGCGGATCGGCTTGCTCGGGAACGTGTCGGTGGCGGCCGCCGCGGGGACCGCCGTCGACGCGGCGATGGCGAATCCGGCCACGGATGCGCACAGCGCGAGGCGAAGGCCGGCGGGACGCCGGCATGGCTGGGTAGCGAACATCATGTCGTCTCCTGGTGTTGTCGTTGTGTGTGCTGGTGTATGTCTTGCTGCCTGTGTCGCTGCCTGTGTCGCTGCCTGTGTCATTGCGCGAATCGCGGCGTTACGCGCCGGCCGACATCAGGCCGCGAGCCGCTCCGCGCCCGGCATCGCGAAGCCGAGCGCATCGAGCGCCTGGCGTAGCAGCGCGCGCTGGCCTTGCTGCAGCTCGGTCAGCGGCGGCCGCACCGTGCGCCAGCCGCCGTCGGCGCTCTGCACCGCGATCGCCTCCTTCATCGCGGCGATCATCGGGAATTGCTGGAAGGCCGCGCGCGTGCGGTTCAGCGCGGCCTGGCGCGCATCGGCATCGGACGCCTGCCAGTTGTCGTACAGGTCGACAATCGGCCCGGGATTGACGTTGCCGGTCGCGGTGATGCAACCCGCCCCGCCCGCGCGCATCGTCTCCAGCAGGATCGCCTCGGTACCGGCGAAGACATCGAAGCCGCGCGCGCCGAAGCGCTCGATCATCGCGCGCGTGTTGGCGAGGTCGCCGGAGCTGTCCTTGATGCCGGCGACGATGCCGGGATAGGCGCTCAGCAGCCGGTCGATCAGGTCCAGGCCGAGCGGCACCTGGCTGACCGCGGGGATGTGATACAGGTAGATGCGCAGCCGCTCGTTGCCGCTCCCCTCGCCAACCGCCTCGATGACCTGCGCAAACGCGCGGAACAGGCCATCGTCGCTGACGCCCTTGTAGTAGAACGGCGGCAGCATCAGCACGCCGGCGCAGCCGGCCGCCACCGCGTGGCGCGTCAGTGCAATGGCGTCCGGCAGCGCGCAGGCCCCGGTGCCCGGCATCAGGCGATCCGGCGGGATGCCGGCCTCCAGCAGACGATCCAGCAGCGCGCGCTTCTCGTCCAGCGACAACGAATTGGCCTCGGAGTTGGTGCCGAACACGGCCAGGCCGACGCCCTGCTCGATCAGCCAGTGGCAATGCCGCACCAAACGCTCGGCATCCGGCGCATAGCCGTCGGTGAACGGCGTCAGCACGGGGGAAAAGACGCCGCGTGGGCGGGCGGACTGGATCATGGCTGTCTCCGGGGATGGGCGCTCTCCATGTCGTCCCCGCGAAGGCGGGGACCCAGCGGCTTCCCATTGCGCGCAAAGATGAGCGCGGAAAGACGGACGCGGAAAGGCGCTGGGTTGCCGCCTGCGCGGCAACGACATCGATAGCGATGCGGGCCTGGTTGGCGGTCTTGGCCACCTGGTCGAATGGAGCCCATTCTAGGAACCGCCACCCCGCGAAAACAGCATCGGACGGCTGCTTCAAACGATAAAGTTTTTTGCGTTCCAGCCGGACCGATCTGGCGCGCACCCTTTGCTAAGATTTGCCGCGCCCCCCCTACGACAACAACGAGAGACAACCAGAGGCCTGCCTGCCGTGGACATTCGCTACCTGCAGAGTTTCGTCGCCGTGGTCGAGCACGGCTCGTTCGCCGAAGCGGCGCGACGCCTGGGCCTGACGCCGGCCGCCATCGCGGCGCGGGTCAAGGCACTGGAAGAATCGCTGGATACGCCGCTGGTGCAGCGCGCCGGCCGCACCGTGGTGCCGACCCAGGGCGGGCTGCGCATCCTGCCGAAGGCGCGCGCGGTGGTGCGCGATGTGCGCGACCTGAACGCGGTCGCGCACGACGACAGCCTGCTGGGGGAACTGCGGCTGGGCGTATCGACCTCGGCGCTGACCGGTCTGCTGCCGCCGATCCTCAAGCGCGTCTATGCCGCGCATCCGCGGTTGAAGATCTTCGTCGAACCCGGTTCGTCGTCGCACCTGTATCGCCGCATCGTCGGCGGCGATCTCGATGCCGGCATCATCGTCGCGCCGCAGTTCGCGATCCCGAAGGCGTTCGAGTGGCACGTGCTGGTGCGCGAGCCCTTCATCGTGCTGGCGCCCGAGTCGATGGCCGAGCGCGGCGCGCACGAGCTGCTGGCGACCGAGCCCTTTATCCGCTACGACCGCGGCATGTGGGGCGGCATGGTCGCCGACCGCTATCTGCACGAGCACAACATCGTGCCGCACGAACGGCTCGAGATCGACGCGCTGAACGCGATCGCGACGATGGTGGACCAGGGCATCGGCGTGTCGCTGGTGCCGGATTGGACGCCGCCCTGGCCCGAAGGGATTCGCGTCGCCCGCATTGCGCTGCCGGGGCGCGCGCCGGTGCGGCAGGTCGGCCTGCTGTGGTCGCCGCACGCCGCGCACGGCGCGCTGTCGCGCACGCTGCTCGAGCATGCGGCGAGCGCGACCGGGCAGCGCTAGGCGGCCGGCCGTCGCGCTACGCGCGCGGGCCGCTCATTCCGGAGTTCCAGGCGTCTTGCCGCGCGTCTCGGCGGCGCGCAGGAAGTCGAAGTCGACGCCCCGGTCCGCCTGCGTCACGGACTGCAGGAACAGCTTCAGATAGCCGCGCGGTGCGCTCGGCTCGCGCACCGGACTGGCCGCACGGCGCCGTTCCAGCTCGTCGTCCGGCACCAGCAGGCTCAGCTCGCGGCGGCTGACGCTCAGGCGAATCCGGTCGCCGGTGCGCACCAGGGCCAGCGGTCCGCCCACCGCGGCTTCCGGCGTGACATGCAGCACCACCGTGCCGAACGCGGTGCCGCTCATGCGCCCGTCCGAGATCCGCACCATGTCCTTGACGCCGGCGCGCGCCAGCTTGCGCGGGATCGGGATATAGCCGGCTTCCGGCATGCCGGGCGCGCCCTTCGGTCCGATGTTCTTCAGCACCAGCACATCGTCGGCGTTGACGTCGAGATCGTCGCCGTCGATGCGCTCGACCAGGTCCTGCGAATGCTCGAACACCACCGCGCGCCCCTCGTGCTCCATCAGCGCGGCGTCGGCGGCGGACTGCTTGATGATCGCGCCGCCCGGCGCCAGGTTGCCGCCGAGCACGGCGATGCCGCCCTGCGGATAGATCGGATCGGCGATCGGGCGCACCACGTCCTGCGCGAAGCCCGGCCCGGCGGCGTCGAGCTCCTCGCCCAGCGTGCGTCCCGTGACGGTCAGCGCATCGAGCCGCAGCAGCGGCCGCAGCTCGCGCAGCAGCGTGGCCATGCCGCCGGCCTTGTGGAAGTCCTCCATGTAGTGCTGGCCGCTGGGCTTCAGGTCGAGCAGCACCGGCGTCTCGCGGCCCATGCGGTCCAGCGCCTGCATGTCGATGTCCAGCCCCATGCGGCCCGCAATCGCGGCCAGGTGCACGATGCCGTTGGTCGAGCCGCCGATCGCCAGCAGCACGCGCATCGCATTCTCGAACGCGGCCGGCGTCAGCACCTTGTCGATGGTCAGCCGATCGCGCGCCATCGCGACCGCGCGGGTGCCGGTCAGCTCGGCGATGCGGATGCGATCGGCGGTGACGGCCGGCGGCGTGGCGGCACCGGGTAGGCTCATGCCCATCGCCTCGGTCAGGCAGGCCATCGTGCTGGCGGTGCCCATCACCGAACAGGTGCCGACGCTGGCGACCAGCTGGTCGTTGACCTGCGCGGTCTCGTGCGCGTCGATCTCGCCCGCGCGGAACTTGCCCCAGTAGCGGCGGCAATCGGTACAGGCGCCGACCCGCTCGCCGCGATGCGAGCCGGTCAGCATCGCGCCGGTCACCAGCTGGATCGCCGGCACGCCCGCCGAGGCCGCGCCCATCAGCTGCGCCGGCACGGTCTTGTCGCAGCCGCCGATCAGCACCACCGCGTCCATCGGCTGCGCGCGGATCATCTCCTCGGTATCGATCGACATCAGGTTGCGCAGCACCATGCTGGTCGGCGCGGCGAAGCTCTCGTGGATCGAGATCGTCGGGAACGGCATCGGCAGCCCGCCGGCCAGCAGGATGCCGCGTTTGACCGCCTCGATCAGCTGCGGCATGTTGCCGTGGCATGGGTTGAAGGCGCTGCCGGTATCCGCGATGCCGATCACCGGCCGCTCGAGCGCGGCGTCGGTATAGCCCGAGCCCTTGATGAAGGCCTTGCGCAGGAACAGCGAGAAGCCCTGGTCGCCGTAGTTGGTCAGGCCCTGGCGCAGGCCGGTGTCGGGCCGGGTATCGCCTCGGGTATCGCTGGGCGTATCGCGTCGCTTGTCATTGCCGGATGCGTCGGGTGTCTTCGAAATCGTGCTCATGGTGGGTGCGGAAATGATCGGTTTCGCGAATGCCTGTCAAACGATGTCGTCCCCGCGCAGGCGGGGACCCAGTGACTTAAAAAGACGCTGGGTTCCCGCGTGCGCGGGAACGACGAGATGAATGCGGAATCGGCTTCAGCTGTCCGATTCGATGCCGGCGTCGGTGATCACCTTCTGCCAGCGGCTGACCTCGTCGCGCAGCCGCTCGGCGGCCTTGTCCGGCGTGGTCGCGGGCAACGCGTAGACGCCCTGCTGCAGCAATTGCGCCTTGACCGCCGGCATCTGCAGCATCTTCGCCAGCGCGGCGTTCAGCCGCTGCACCACCGGCGCCGGCGTGCCGGCCGGCGCCAGCACGCCAAAGGTCGAGCTGACATCGAGCGCCGGCATGCCGCTCTCGCCGGCCGCCGGCACGTCCGGCAGCATCGAGATCCGTTTCGCCGCCGCCACCGCGACCGGCCGCAGCTGGCCGCTCTTGATGAAGGGCTGCGCCGCCGGCACGGTCTCGACCATCATGTTGACCTGTCCGGCGACCAGGTCGGTCATGGCCGGGCCGCTGCCCTTGTACGGCACGTGCACCATGTCGATGCCGGCCTCCTTGCGGAAGATCTCGGCCGCCATCCGCTGCGGCGCGCCGGCGCCCGAGCTCGCGTAGTTCAGCTTGCCGGGATTGGCCTTGCCGTACTGGATCAGCTGCTGCAGCGTGGTGACCGGCAACTGCGGATTGACCACCACGACCAGCGGCACCGAGCCGACCACCATCACCGGCACGAAGTCCTTCAGCAGATCGTAGCGCAGCCGCCCCTTCTCCAGCGTCGCCATCGTCGAATGCGAGGTCAGCGCGCCCATCAGCAGCGTGTAGCCGTCCGGCGCGCTCTTCGCGACCGCCTCGGCGCCGATATTGCCGCCGGCGCCGCCGCGGTTCTCGACCACGACCTGCTGTCCCAGCGCCTCGCCGAGCCGTGCGGCGACGATGCGGCCGATCACGTCGGTGGCGCCGCCCGGGGGATAGGGAATCACCAGGCGCACCGGCTTGTCCGGGTACGCGGCCAGGGCGGCGGGCGCGAGCGCGGCCCATAGCGGCGCGGACAAGGCGAGCAGGCCGGCGCGCAGCCAGGTCCGGCGGCGTCGCTGGAATGAGGGGATCGGCTTGGTGGTCATGGGGTCTCCTGGATCTCGTTGTCGTGGGCGCTGTCCTCGGGCCTTGCGTGGGAACGCATCGAGGCACGGGGCGCCGTGACGGCAAGTGTGGAGACGGGCGGCGGGCGGAAGAAGCGGTTGCCGCACCGATTAACCAAAAAATTATTTTGGTCCGGGCGGATCGCGCTGGCGAATCATCGATCGGAGTTTTTGATGCTCAGCGCCAAAATCATTCGTTTCATATCGCGAGTCCTGCTCAGTACAATCGGCCTGGCTTCGCGCGGATCTCGCCGCTGTCGACGACCCTCGCCCAACCCTTCGCTTCGCTCTCAATTCCATCACACCATGACCGAATTCGTGATTCCGCCCGTTGAACAAGCCAGCGTCGCCGTTGCCGGCAGCCACGCCCGCTTTCCGATCCGCCGCGTGTTCTGCGTGGGGCGCAACTACGCCGCCCATGCGCGCGAGATGGGCAAGGACCCGGACCGCGAGCCGCCGTTCTTCTTCACCAAGCCGGCCGATGCGGTGGTGCCCGCGCAAGGCACCGTGCCCTACCCCCCGCTGACGGACAACCTGCACCACGAGATCGAAATGGTGGTCGCGATCGGCACGGGCGGCACCGACATCGCCGTCGAGCGCGCGCTGGATCATGTGTGGGGCTATGGCGTCGGCGTGGACCTGACGCGCCGCGATCTGCAGGATGTCGCCAAGTCGATGAGCCGGCCGTGGGACTGGGCGAAGGCCTTCGACGCGTCCGGCCCGTGCGGGCCGCTGCAGCCGGCCAGTGCGGTCGGCCATCCGGCCCAGGGCCGCATCTGGCTCGAGGTCAATGGCGAGGTGCGCCAGCAGGGCGACCTCGACGAGATGATCTGGCCGGTGGCCGACGTGATCGCCTATATCTCGCAGAGCGTCGCGCTGGCCCCCGGCGACCTGATCTTCACCGGCACGCCGGCCGGCGTCGGCAAGCTGCAACCGGGCGACGCCGTGCGCGGCGGCGTGCAGGGGCTCGGCGAGTTCGTGTTTACGGTGGGTCAACGCCGCGGTTGAGCGCGGACGCGTCTTTCGCTGTCATTCCCGCGCAGGCGGGAATCCAGCGTCGTTTTCAAGCCGCTGGGTCCCCGCCTTCGCGGGGACGACAGCGCCGCCAAGCAAAAAGGCCACGGCATGGGACCGTGGCCTTTTGTTTGCGTGGCGGCAAGCACCACGCAGCGTTCAATCGAAGCCCAGCTCCTGCAGCTTGCGCGTGATGGTATTGCGGCCGATGCCGAGCCGGGTCGCCGCCTCGACGCGGCGGCCGCGCGTGACGCCCAGCGCGGCCTCCAGCACCGCCTTCTCGAAGCGGCGCGTCAGCAGGTCCATCACCTCGGGCTGGCCCGCTTCCAGCATTGCGCGCGCCTCGCCCGCCAGCAGGCTTTCCCAGCCGGGGGCCGGCGCCGAAGGCAGCGCGCCCGCGGCGCCGAAGCCCGGCGCCAGCCGGCCGCCGTAGGCCGGGCCTTCCGCATCGGCTGACAGCGTGGCCGTGCCATCGGCGGCAAACCCGCCCGCCATCGCACCGGCGATGCCGCCCGCCACGCCTCCCGCCACGCCGCCCGCCAATCCGCCAGCCATGCCGTTGCCCAATGCCCCCGCCTCGGCCGCCTCGGCGCCGCCCTGCGCGTCGCGTTCGGTCACGCGCGCGCCGCCGTAGCCGGCCATGCCGGCCTGCCCGTCCGGGGCACCGCCGCCGATCATCTCGCGCGGCAGATCCTTGACCTCGATGGTCTGCGCCGGCGCCATCACGGTCAGCCAGTTGCACAGGTTTTCCAGTTGCCGCACGTTGCCGGGGAACGGCAGCGTGCTGACGTAGGCCAGCGCCTCGTCGGACATCCGCTTCGGTTCGACGCCCAGTTCCTTGGCGCTCTTCTGCAGGAAATGCCGCGCCAGCAGCGTGATGTCCTCCGGCCGTTCCCGCAGCGGCGGCAGCCGCAACCGGATCACGTTCAGGCGGTGGAACAGGTCCTCGCGGAACAGTCCCTCCTTGACGCGCGTTTCAAGGTTCTGGTGCGTGGCGGCGATCACGCGCACATTGGCGCGCAGCGGATTGTGGCCGCCGACCCGATAGAAGTTGCCGTCCGACAGCACGCGCAGCAGCCGCGTCTGCAGGTCGAACGGCATGTCGCCGATTTCGTCGAGGAACAGCGTGCCGCCCTCGGCCTGTTCGAAGCGGCCGCGCCGCATCGTCTGCGCGCCGGTGAAGGCGCCGCGCTCGTGGCCGAACAGTTCGGACTCGAGCAGGTCCTTCGGAATCGCCGCGGTATTGAGCGCGATGAACGGGCCGTTGGCACGCGGGCTGTGCTTGTGCAGCGCGCGGGCGACCAGCTCCTTGCCGGTGCCCGACTCGCCGGTGATCAGCACCGTCACGTTCGACTGCGACAGCCGGCCGATCGCGCGGAACACGTCCTGCATCGCCGGCGCCTGGCCGAGGATCTCCGGCGCGTCGAGCAGGCGGTCGTCCATCTCCTCCTCGCGCAGGCTTTCCTCGAGCGCGCGGCGGATCAGCTCGACGGCCTTGTCGACGTCGAAGGGCTTGGCCAGGTATTCGAAGGCGCCGCCCTGGAAGGCCGCGACCGCGCTGTCGAGATCCGAATAGGCGGTCATCACGATCACCGGCAGGCCCGGATGGCGGGCCTTGATCGCCTGCAGCAGATCGAGCCCCGAACCGCCGGGCATGCGGATGTCCGAGATCAGGACCTGGGGCTCGTCTTCCTCGAGCGCCGACAGCACGTCGCGCACATTGGTAAAGCTGCGGGACAGCAGGCTCTCCCGGGCCAGGGCCTTTTCCAGGACCCAGCGAATAGATTGATCGTCGTCGACTATCCAGATCGGCTTCATGTGCGTCGCTTGTCTGCTCGGTGTTTCGGAGGTCCGCCTTCGCTGCGCTGTTCAGCCCGCCGCCCGGCGGGGGAGGCATCGATCGTCAGCCGATCTCGGGCGATTCAGCGCAGCGGCAGCAGGATGCGGAAATCGGTACAGCCGGGCCGGCTCTCGCATTCGATCAATCCCTCGTGCTGCTGCACGAAGGTCTGCGCCAGTGTCAGACCGAGCCCACTGCCGCCATCCCTGCCCGACACCAGCGGGTAGAAGATGCGTTCGCGAATATCGTCGGGAATGCCCGGACCGTTGTCGATCACATGCAAGTCCAATGCCAGCTTGTACAGCCGCTTGGCGATCGTGACCTGGCGCGCGACGCGCGTGCGCAGCACGATCTGCGCATCGCCGCGCGCGATGCGCTCGGCCAGCGCCTGCGCCGCGTTATGGACGATGTTGAGCACGGCCTGGATCAGCTGCTCGATGTCGCCCGACAGCTCGGGCAGGCTGGCGTCGTAGTCGCGCACGATCTCGAGGCCATTGGGGAATTCGGCCAGCACCACCGAGCGCACCCGCTCGAGCACCTCGTGGATATTGAGCTCGCGCACGATATGCGGATGCCGGTGCGGTTCGAGCAGCCGGTCCACCAGCGTCTGCAGGCGGTCCGATTCCTTGATGATGACCTGCGTGTACTCGCGCAGGCTGCGCTCGGGCAGCTCGAATTCGAGCAGCTGCGCCGCGCCGCGGATGCCGCCCAGCGGGTTCTTGATCTCGTGGGCCAGATTGCGGATCAGCTCCTTGTTGGCCGAGGTCAGGTCGAGGATCCGTTCCTCCCGTTCACTGCGGACCTTCTGCTCGTTGGGCAGTACCTCGACCAGCGCGGTGCCGGGGCTGGCGTCGATGCCGCCGATCACCACGTGCGCGTGCATCGGCTCGCGCAGCGGCGGTTGCAGGACCACGTCCTGGCGCCGCGCGTCGACCTGGCGCGCCAGCACCGAATCGATCATCGCGTCGAGCTCGTCGGCGCGGCCGAACAGCGCCGACAGCGACAGCTCCAGCATCGATTTGCGCGAGAGGCCGAAGCTCGCCTCGGCCGCCGGGTTCGCATAGACGATCCGCATGCCGGGCTGCGCGACCAGCAGCACCGGGTTCGGCATCATGTCGAGCCCCCCGGCAAGTCCGGTCAACGCGGCCAACGCGGGCGCCACCGGTGGCGCGGCGCTTGCCGGCGACCCGGTGTCGTCGTCGGCCGGCGCGCGTTCGCCGCCGCCGACCTTGCGTGAAACGCTGCGAATCAGGCGGCGCATCGATCGATCCTCAGTCCTTCAGGTTGGCCAGCTCGCGCCGCAGCGCGGCCGCATTGGCCTCGCTGCGCGCGATGTCGTCGCGCAGCGCGGCGGTCCGGTCCAGATAGCGCTGGTAGTTGCGCTCGTCGCCCTGCCGCTCCGGCTGGCCCTCGTTGAATTGCGCACGCAGCGCGGCCAGCTTGGCCTGTTCGCTGCGCAGCTCCTCTTCCAGCACCGCGCGGCGTTCGCCGTCGCGGCGGCGCTGCGTGGCCGCGTCGATGCGCGGGAAGTTTGCCGCGGCGGCGCCATCGGGCGGGGCCGCACCGGCACCACCGCCGCCGCCACCGCCGCGTGACGGCTGGCGGGTCACCGGCACGGTCAGCACCTCGGGCAGGTCCAGCCGCCTGCAGCCCTTGCCGCCGTTGCCGTTGCGGTATTCGGGCACGCCCTTCGGGCCGCTGCAGACGTAGATCTCCGAGCCGTTCGGCGCGGCCTGCGCCGCTGCCGGCGACACGCCAGCGGAACCGAGTGCCGCGGCGACGCCCAACAACAGGGCGGCCGATGCACCGGGCCGGGCAGGCGGCGCCGATCCGGCACCGGGGCGGTGCGGCAAGCGGAACGAAGACAGGGTCGCGGTCATGGACGGGCGTCGCATCAAGAGGCATCGAGATCGGAGGAAGCCCAATTCTAGCGAGCCAAACAAAAAGGGACAGCCGAGGCCGCCCCTTCCTGGTGCAACAAGCACGGTGTGCTTACAGCGCGTGCTGGCAGCGAGCGCTTACAGCGAGTAATACATCTCGAACTCGAGCGGATGGGTGGTCATGCGGAAGCGGGTCACTTCCTCCATCTTCAGTTCGATGTAGGCGTCGATCATCGTGTTGCTGAACACGCCGCCACGGGTCAGGAACTCGCGGTCCTTGTCGAGGTACTCGAGGGCCTGATCCAGGCTCGCGCACACGGTCGGGATCTTGGCATCCTCTTCCGGCGGCAGGTCATACAGGTTCTTGTCCGCGGCTTCGCCTGGGTGGATCTTGTTCTGCACGCCGTCCAGGCCGGCCATCATCAGCGCGGCGAAGCCCAGGTACGGGTTCATCAGCGGATCCGGGAAGCGCGTCTCGATGCGGCGGCCCTTCGGGTTCGCCACGTACGGGATGCGGATCGAGGCCGAGCGGTTGCGGGCAGAGTAGGCCAGCTTGACCGGGGCTTCGAAGCCCGGCACCAGACGCTTGTACGAGTTGGTACCCGGGTTGGTGATCGCGTTCAGCGCACGGGCGTGCTTGATGATGCCGCCGATGTAGTACAGCGCGAACTCCGACAGGCCGGCGTAGCCGTTGCCCGCGAACAGGTTCTGGCCGTCCTTCCAGATCGACTGGTGCACGTGCATGCCCGAGCCGTTGTCGCCGACCACAGGCTTCGGCATGAAGGTCGCGGTCTTGCCGTAGGTGTGGGCGACGTTCTGGATCACGTACTTCTGCAGCTGTGTCCAGTCGGCGCGCTGCACCAGCGTGCTGAACTTGGTGCCGATCTCGTTCTGGCCCTGGCCGGCCACTTCATGGTGGTGGACTTCGACGGGGATGCCCAGCGATTCCAGGATCAGGCACATTTCCGAACGCATGTCCTGGAACGTGTCGATCGGGGCGACCGGGAAGTAGCCGCCCTTCTTGCCCGGACGGTGGCCGCTGTTGCCGTGCTCGAATTCGCGGCCCGACGACCACGGCGCTTCCTCCGAATGGATCTTGACGAAGCAGCCCTGCATGTCGACGTTCCAGGTCACGCCGTCGAAGATGAAGAACTCGGGCTCCGGACCGAAGTAGGCGGTGTCGCCCAGGCCGGTGCTCTTCAGATAGGCTTCGGCGCGCTTGGCGATCGAACGCGGGTCGCGGTCGTAGCCCTTGCCGTCCGACGGCTCGACCACGTCGCAGGTCAGCACCAGCGTCGGCTCTTCGTAGAACGGGTCGATATGGGCGGTGTTCGGGTCCGGCATCAGCAGCATGTCCGAGGCCTCGATACCCTTCCAGCCAGCGATGGACGAGCCGTCGAAAGCATGGCCGCTCTCGAACTTGTCGTCACCGAAGTGCGAGGTCGGCACGGACACGTGCTGCTCCTTGCCCTTGGTGTCGGTGAAACGGAAGTCGACGAACTTGACGTCGTTTTCCTTCACCAGCTTCATCACATCTGCAACGCTCTGCGCCATGCCTATCTCCTGGTAATTCGGCTGAGTTCAGTTGGAGCCATTCACGTGCCGGCCGCCGGGGGCGCATCGCTGCCGCCTGCCGGCGGCGACCGGCCTTCAAAAGGACGAAGCATGTTAGCAGAAAGCATGCCAACGTCCGCACGGATTTGGCGCGGCGGTAACGCGCGCGCCGCGTCCACGACCGGCCGTTCCCGCAATCTGTGCATCGGCGCGGGAAGGCGGCCTCGCACCGCGTTGGCGCACGGACCGGGACGGATGCCGGCCACGCCGCAACAGCGCGCCGCTTGCGCGGCCGCGGCGCCGTCCGGCCAGCCGCGCACCCCAAACCGGTGCATCGCCGCCGTCGAATGCACCGTCATGGTGCCACCAGCACCATGCTGGCGCCAGCACCGGATTTCGGACCTGTCGGCTGGCCTCGCACTGCGGCCGCGCCGCGCCGGCGGAGTAGAATAACGGTCTTTGCAGCAGGCGTGGCCGCGATCGGCGTCACGCCCGTATCGATCCCAACCCGCGACCCAATCCCGCGATCCAAACCCGCGATTCAAACCGCCCCTTGCAATGACCACCCGAGACGCGCTTCTGCAGGCCGCCAACGCGCGGCAACAACAGGACCAACTGCCCTACTACGGCGCGCTGACGCCGCAGCAGGCCTACGATCTGCTGCTGGCCGATCCCGCCGCGGTGCTGGTCGACGTACGCACCCAGGCCGAGCTGGACTGGGTCGGCGGCCCGGACGTGCCGGAGCGCCAGTCTCTGCATGTGGAATGGTCCGGGTATCCGGGCGGCGCGCAGAATCCGCGTTTCGTCGAGGAACTGAAGGCGAAGGTGCCGCAGGACGCGCCGGTGCTGTTCCTGTGCCGCAGCGCGGCGCGCTCGAAGCACGCCGCCCGGGTCGCCACCGAAGCCGGCTACCGCTACGCGATCGATGTGCTGGAAGGCTTCGAAGGGCCTCGCGACGAACACCATCACCGCAAGACCGTCGAGGGCTGGTGCGTGCGCGGGCTGCCTTGGCACGGGGCTTGAGGACTGGACAGTGTCGTCCATGCGCTTGTTTTCTCCCCTCTCCCGCCGTGCGGGAGAGGCGAGCAAACCCGGCGAGACTGGCAGCGCAATAGCCTACGGCCTGTTCACCCAGCGCTGACGCCCGCCCCCGCGTTCTCCACTACCTCGAATCCCATCGCGCGCACGCCGTCGCGCAGCATCGCGTAGGCCGGCTCCACCAGCGCGGGCGTGCCCTTGACGCCCAGATCGATATGCCGGCGCGCATAGAGCTCGCCGCGCTGGGCGTCGCCGACCGACGGCAGGCTGAACACGCGCACGCCCGGGAAGGCGGTCTCGACCTGCTCCATCAGCGGCGTCAGCGTCGATTCGGGCGCCTCGAACACCAGGAAAGCGCGCTCGACATGCTGGACCTGGTGGAACAGGTGCGAATACTCGTTGTCCAGCACCCACTCCATCATCGGCCACGCCATTACCGGGAAGCCCGGCATGAAGTGGTGGTGGCCGATCGAGAAGCCCGGGATCCGGTTGTAGCTGTTGGGGATGATGCGGGCGCCCCGCGGAAACTCGCCCATCTTGAAGCGATGCTGGTTCTCGGGCAGCGACAGATCGGCCTTGACCGGGTCGCCGCCCGCCGTTTCCGCGATCCGCTGCGCGATCAGCTCCCGCGCCTCGGGATGCAGCTCGAGCGGCACGCCCAGCGCCGCGGCCGCGCACTGGCGCGTGTGGTCGTCAGGCGTGGCGCCGATGCCGCCGGTGCAGAACACCACGTCGGGGCCCGCCAGCGTGCGCCGCAGCGTCGCGGTGATGCGCTCGCGTTCGTCGCCGACATACTCGGCCCATTGCAGCGCCAGTCCGCGCTCGGCCAGCAGCGCGATCGCGCGCCGCATGTGCTTGTCCTCGCGTCGTCCCGACAGAATCTCGTCGCCGATCACGATCAGGCCGAAACCCATGATGCCCCTCTTTTCAGGATGATTCGATGCGGCGCACGTCCGACGGCGCCAGCTCAATGACGTCCGGCCCGGCCGGGGGCGGTGCCACCGACTGCCGCTCGGCGCGCAGCTGGCCGAGCGCGTGCAGGCAATAGTGGCCGAACCACAGCGCCGAGAAGATGAAGATCAGCGCGTAGAGCCACAGCGCGCCGGCCAGCACGAACGGAAACAGGAAGATGATCGCCGCCGAGGATACCCACAGCAGCGTCGGCGCCGAGCCCAGCAGCCCGACCACCACGCCGATGATCAGCAGCGGCATCCGGTGGCGCCGCATGATGGCCTTGCGCTCGTCGGCGCTGGCATGGTCGGCCAGCGCGTCGTAGGTCATCACCCGATAGGTCAGCCAGCCCCACAGCAGCGGCGGCACCAGCGCGAAGAACGGCGGCACCAGCCACAGCGGCAGCGAGATCAGCACCAGCAGCAGGAACACCCCGGTGCTCGACAGCGAATGCCAGACGCTGCCCAGCACGCTGCCGCCCTTGCTCTTGGCCAGCTCCGGATAGCTGCGCTCGAGAAAGCGCACCGCCGCCGGCACCGACCACAGGCCGATGAACAGCAGCAGCGAGGCCACCGCCAGCGGAATCGTCAGCGCGACCACGAACAGCGGCGCCACCACCGCGCGCAGCGACGACAGGCCGAACCAGTCGAGCGCGCCGTAGATCCAGCTGGTGAAGATCGAGGTTTCGAGGAAGCCGCGCGCGGCGGTCATCACCGGATCCCAGGTGAAGTACAGCAGGCCGCCCCACAACACGGTGGCCAGTACGAAGGGAATCACGGTCAGCGCCAGCATGCGCGGATGCAGCTGGCTGATCAGCGCGCGGACGAAGGAGCGGACGAGGTCGTTCATGCAATGCGAAGGTCGAAACGGATCGGCGCGGGTTCCGATGGCGTCATGCCGATGGCGTCATGCCGATGGCGCAGGCCGCGCGCAGCGGGGCGGCGGCCGGCCGGCGGGGCCGATTCAGGTGGGACAGACTAGCACACGTGCCGGCAACGCATCGTGTCGGCGCGGCATGGCGCCGCCCACGGCAGCGAACTCAGGCGCGCCGGAACCAGCGCTTGATGCCGTACCACTGCTGTTCCAGCAGGCCCGCACCGTAGTCGCGCCCACGCCCCGCCGGCGGCGGCAGCTGGTCGCGGATGCCGGTGGCCTGGTAGTCGCCGACGAAGCGCGCGGTGCCGAACAGCATGTCCCACCAGGGGAACAGCACGCCGTAGTTGCAGCCGCCCAGCCGCGCCGGCTGTCCGTGCGCCTCGTGGCCGATGCCGATCGCATGATGGGTGCGGTGAAAGCGCGGCGATACCAGCAGGCGCTCGCCGATGCGGCCGAAATGCAGCCGCACGTTGGCATGCTGCAGGCTCTGCATCAGCTGCGACAGTGCCACCAGCAGCAGGAACTGCGACGGCTCGACGCCGATCGCCAGCGCGGTCAGCGCGAACACCAGGCTGCGCAGCAGGTCGTCGAGCAGATGGTTGCGGTTGTCGCTCCACAGCGTCATCTGCCGCTGGCTGTGATGGACCGCATGCAGGCACCACCACCAGCGCACGGTGTGCGACAGCCGGTGATACCAGTAGCCGAGCAGGTCGAACAGCAGCAGATAGACGAGGAAGCTGACCAGCGGCTCGCTGGTGACCCCGGGCCACCAGTCCTCGACGTTGATCCGCTGCCAGCCGGCCAGGTGCAGGCGCCCTTCGATCGCGTCGACGACCGGATCGAGCGTGAAGAACAGCACCAGCCGGAACAGGCCGAGCCGGTGGATCATCGTGTACAGCATGTCGGTGCGGATCGCGGCGCGATCGGTGACCGGCTCGACCGGACGCAGCCGCTCCAGCGGCCACAGCAGCGCGACCATCACGGTCAGCTGCAGCAGCCCGACCACCAGCCATTCGGTGCCGGTGAACGCGTCCTCCGCATAGCCGCCGAGGCCGAGCGCGTAGACCACCGGCAGCACCACGTGCTGGAATAGCGCGCCCTCGAGATCGCCGAGCCAGGCGTCCAGTGTCTGCAGCATCAGTTGGCCCCTTTGCCGTTGCCGGCCGGGCTGGCCTGGCGGTAGTCCGGATGCTCGCGCAGCGTGGCGAAGCAGAAGCCCTTGCGGCGCAGCCCCTCGATCAGCGGCTCCAGCACGGCCGGCGCCCACGGATCGCGGCGAGACCAGATACCAAGGTGCGCCATCGCGATATCGCCGTCGCGCAGGTCGCGCAGCGCCCGCGTCAGCAGCGCGGTGTTCGGATAACGATCCGAATCAAGTTCGTCGCCGAGAAAGCCCGCCTGCGCCCAGCCGACATGGCGATAGCCGCATTGCCGCGCCCAGGCCAGCGTCTGCGGCGCGGTGCGGCCGCCGGGCGCGCGCCACAGCGGCTCCATGCCGACCCCGGCCAGGCGCTGCAGCGCGGCGGCGCTGCGGTCCAGCTCGGCGCAGAAGGCGGCCTGGTCCATTGCGATGTCCTGGCCGGCCTTCGGGCCGAACTGCGGCCGCATCACGACCTTGCCGCCGCGCGTGCTGCGCAGGTACACGTGGTCGAAGGTGTGCGAGCCGAATACGTGGCCGTCGGCCGCCAGCGCCTTCCAGTACGGCGCCCAGCCCGGATCGAGCGAATGGTCGCCACGCACGGTCGGCTCGTTGGCCAGGAAGAAGGTCGCGCGCACGCGCTGGCGGCGCAGCACGTCGGCAATCAGCTGCGCCTGGCTCATGCTGCCGGTGTCGAAGGTCAGGTACAGCGTGCCGGCACGGCAGTCGTCGGGCGCGGCATGGGCGGTGGGCGACATGACCGTCAGGCAGGACGTCAACAACGCGGCAATCGTGCGACTGCGTCCGGCGCGGCGTTTCTCGATTGACGATGGGGTCCTCCCTCTCCCCCTCAGGGGGGAGAGGGTTGGGGAGAGGGGGTGGTTTCCGGCGGTGGTGACATAGCCCACGCCGCTTGCCCTCTCCCCCGCCCCTCTCCCGCTGGGCGGGAGAGGGGAGAAAACCGACAGCATCGATACCGGCAGCAGATGGCCGAGCTTCATGCCGCCCCCCTTTAATACAGCGGCGCCCGCGTGCGGAAATAGATGCCGTGCGGCGAGCGTCCGACGCGGATGGTCTTGATCAGCTTGCGGCTCGGCACGTCGATCACGCCGACCGACCGGGCCCAGCGGAAGGTGACCCACAGCGTCTTGCCGTCGGCGGCCAGTTCCATGTCGTCCGGTCCCGGCGGCAGGCCGGTGATGTCGCCGACCTTGGTCAGCGTCTGCTGGTCCAGGATGCTGATGGTGCCGGAGACGCGGTTGGTCAGCAGCAGATGGCGCTTGTCGCCGAGCGCGCGGAAGTTGTGCGCGCCCTTGCCGGTCTGGATCTGCTTGACCACCGCGCGCGTGCGCCAGTCGATCACGGCGACATAGTCGGCGCCGGTCATGCCGACCAGCAGATAGCGCTGGTCCGGCGTGATCCAGATACCGGCCGGCGCCGAACCGGCCTCCATGCGCCACAGCAGCGTCTGCGTCGGCAGGTCGATCGCCGCGACCTCGTTCGAGTCCTGCAGCGTCACGAAGGCGATGCGGCTGTCGGCGGTGAAGGCGATATGGCTGGGCGTGCGGCCCAGTGGCAGCTGCTTCGCCGCCTTCAGCGCGCGCCCGTCCCAGCGGTACAGGTCGACGCGGTCGAGCCGGTTGCCGGTGACGACGAACCATTTCTGGTCCGGCGAGAAGCCGATGTGATAGGGATCGTCGATGTCCGGCACGCGCTGCTGGACCCGCCCGCTGACCGGATCGAGGAAGACCAGGTCGTTGCCGACCGCGTTGGCGACGATCAGCGAGCGATCGTCGGGCGTGGCGATCAGGTGATGGGGCTCCTTGCCCACCGGAAAGGTCTCCAGCACCTTCTGGCTGTCGCGGTCGATCAGGGTAACGCTTGCGTCACCCGAATTAAGTACCACGACGACTTCGGCATGGGCCGACAGGGCTGGCAATGCCGCCGCGCCAAGACAGGCCCAGGTCAGACAGGCAGCGACGACACGGCGAAAGGCGGGCATAGACACGGCGAACGGAACGGTTGGCGGACCGTTCGGAACGGTCGGCAAAAGGTAGGAACAAGGAAACGGATCAGGCGGAAGGGCACGGTCCGAAGGGTCCGGTTGCCCCCGGATAATGCGACCGCCAAGGCCCACGCATTCTAACGTCGAGCCCCACCGTTTCGATGACCGGATGCGCCAAAATCGTGCGCCACCCGCCCTACCGTTGCATCGACTCCCACACCTTCTGCAGACGCTTGACAGACATCGGCACTGGCGTTCGCAATTCCTGCGCGAACAGCGCGATGCGCAGCTCCTCCAGCATCCAGCGGAATTCCTCGAGCCGCACGTCCTCGCCGCCCCTGGCCTGCCGCCGCTGCTTGTCCGCGCGCTGCCACTGCTGCAGCAGCGGCGCCATTTCCTGCTGCCGCTGGGTATCCCGGGACGGATCGCCCTTCAGCTTGTCGATCCGCATCGCGATGCCCTTCAGATAGCGCGGGAAATGCACCAGCCTGTCGTACGGCGTCTCGGCCAGGAAATGCTTGCCCATCAGCTGCGACAACTGCGCCTGCATGTCGGCGTGGGCGGCGGCGAAGGGCTTGGCCTGCAGCAGCTTGCGCGGCAGCGCCGCGTACTCGGCCAGGATGGTGCCCGCCAGCCGGGCGATCTCCTGCGCCAGCAGGCCGAGCCGCCCGCGGCCCTCCTCCTTGCGCGCGGCGAACTCCGCCTCGTTGCGCGGCAGCGGCGCCTGCATGCAGGCGCGCTCGAGCGCCAGCGTCACGATCTGGTCGCGCAGCATGTCCTGCGTGCCCAGCGTCATGTACTGCATCGCCATCTGCGACAGGCCGGGGATGTTCTTCTGCACGAACTTGACCTGCTCGCGCAGCTGCAGCGCGAACAGCCGCCGCAGCCCGGCATGGTGCAGCCGCTCGGCCTCCTGCGGGTCGTCGAACACCTCGACGTCGCAGTGGGTGTCGCGGTCGACCAGCGCCGGGTAGCCGAACAGCGTGCGGTTGCCCTTGCGGATCTCCAGCAGCTCCGGCAGCTCGCCGAAGGTCCACCCGGTCAGCCCTTCGTACTGCGCCGCCTCGGCGACCGGCGCCTCGCGCGCGACCAGGCTCTGGAACGACTGCTGCGCCTGCCCGCCCAGTTCGGCGCGCAGCTGGGCCAGGTTGCGGCCCATGTCGAGCTGGCGGCCGTGCTCGTCGACCACCTTGAAGTTCATGAAGTGGTGGGCCGGCAGCGTCTCGAGCTTGAAGTCCGCGCGCCGGATCATCGTGCCGGTCTGCTCGCGGACATCGGCAATCAGCACGTCGATCAGCTCGCCCTCGCCGAACGGCCGGCGCTCGACGAAGCCCGCCGCATAGTCGGGCAGCGGCACGCAATGGCGGCGCAGCTTCTGCGGCAGCGACTTGAGCAGCAGGTGCACCTTCTCCTTGATCATGCCGGGCACCAGCCAGTCGGCGCGCTCGGGCCGAACCTGGTTCAGCGCGTACAGCGGCACCGTCAGCGTGACGCCGTCCCGGTGGCTGCCGGGCTCGAAGTGGTAGCTCAAACCCATGTCGACGCCGGCGACGTTCAGCGTCTTCGGGAACAGGTCGGTGGTGATGCCGGCCGCCTCGTGCCGCATCAGCTCTTCGCGGTTCAGGTACAGCAGCTTGCGGTCGCCCGCGCTCTCCTTCTGGTACCACTGCTCGAACTGCGTCTGCTGATGGATGTCGGCCGGGATATGGCGGTCGTAGAACGCGTAGATCAGCTCGTCGTCGACCAGCACGTCCTGCCGGCGCGCCTTGTGCTCGAGGTTCTCGATCTCGCGCACCAGCCGCTGGTTGTGCGCGTAGAACGGCAGCCGCGTATCGAACTCGCCTTCGACCAGCGCGCGGCGGATGAACAGCTCGCGCGCCTCCCGCGGATTCATCGGGCCGTAGTGCACACGCCGATGCTGGTAGACCGTCAGCCCGTACAGGGTGGCGCGCTCCATCGCCAGCACCTGGCCGGCCTTCTTCTCCCAGTGCGGATCGCTCCAGCTGACCTTCAGCAGATGGCGGCCGACCTGCTCGAGCCAGTCCGGCTCGATGCGCGCCAGCGTGCGCGCGAACAGCCGGCTGGTCTCGACCAGCTCGGCGGCGACCAGCCAGCGGCCCATCTTGCGCGCCACCAGCGAGCCCGGCCACAGGTGGAACTTGATGCCGCGCGCGCCAAGGTACTCGCGGCCGCGGCCGTCGGCCTCGTCCAGCTTCTGGCCGATATTGCCCAGCAGACCGGTCAGCAGCGCCTTGTGGACCTGCTCGTAGGTCGGCTCGCTGTCGTTGAGCTTCCAGCCCTGCTCGGCGACCGTGGTCAGCAGCTGCGAATGGACGTCGCGCCATTCGCGCAGCCGCAGATGCGACAGGAAGTTGGCGCGGCACTGGTCCTGCAGCTGGCGATTGCTCTTCTTGTGCGCGACCGCGTCCTCGAACCACTTCCACAGCTTGACCCAGCCGAGGAATTCCGAGCGTTCGTCCATGAACTTGCGGTGCGCCTGGTCGGCGGCCTCCTGCGCCTCCTGCGGCCGGTCGCGCGGATCCTGCACCGACAGCGCGCTGGCGATGATCAGCACCTCGCGCAGGCAATGCTGGTCGCGCGCGGCGAGGATCATGCGGGCCACGCGAGGGTCCAGCGGCAGGCGCGCCAGTTGCTTGCCGAGCGGCGTCAGCGCATTGGCCTCGTCGACCGCGCCGAGCTCCTGCAACAGCTGGTAGCCATCGGCGATCGCGCGCCCGAGCGGCGGCTCGATGAAGGGGAACGACTCGATCGCGCCGAGGCGCAGCGCCTTCATCCGCAGGATCACCGCGGCCAGCGACGAGCGCAGGATCTCGGGATCGGTAAAGCGCGGGCGCGCGGCGAAATCGGCTTCGTCGTACAGGCGGATGCAGACGCCGTCGGCGACGCGGCCGCAGCGGCCGGCGCGCTGGTTGGCGGCCGCCTGCGAGATCGGCTCGATCTGCAGCTGCTCGACCTTGTTGCGATACGAATAGCGCTTGACGCGCGCCAGGCCCGTGTCGACCACATAGCGGATGCCGGGCACCGTCAGCGAGGTCTCGGCGACGTTGGTGGCCAGCACGATGCGGCGGGCGTTCGACGGCTTGAACACGCGCTCCTGCTCCTGCACCGACAGCCGCGCGAACAGCGGCAGGATCTCGGTGTGCGGCGGATGGTGCTTGCGCAGCGCCTCGGCGGCCTCGCGGATCTCGCGCTCGCCGGGCAGGAACACCAGCACGTCGCCGGGGCCGAGCCGGCTCAGCTCGTCGACCGCGTCGACGATGCCGTCGTACAGGTCGCGCTCGCGCGCCTGGGCCGCCTTCGCCGGGCCATCGCCGGCCCTGGCACCCTTGTCGCCCTTGTCACCCTTGTCACCCTTGTCGCCCTTGTCACCCCGCTGGTTCGCGCCGCCTTCGTCGGCGATCGGCCGATAGCGGACCTCGACCGGATACAGCCGCCCGCTGACCTCGATCACCGGCGCCGGCTTGCCGCCGCTGCCGAAATGCTCGGCGAAGCGTTGCGCGTCGATCGTCGCCGACGTGATGATGACCTTCAGGTCCGGGCGGCGCGGCAGGATCTCCTTCAGGTAGCCCAGCAGGAAATCGATGTTCAGGCTGCGCTCGTGCGCCTCGTCGATGATGATCGTGTCGTAGGCGCGCAGCAGCGGATCGGTCTGCGTCTCGGCCAGCAGGATGCCGTCGGTCATCAGCTTGATCGACGCGCCGGGCGACATCGTGTCGTTGAAGCGCACCTGGTAGCCGACGTGCTCGCCCACCGGCGAGCCCAGCTCCTGCGCGATGCGCTTGGCGGTCGAGGTCGCGGCGATGCGGCGCGGCTGGGTATGGCCGATCAGGCCGCCGCGGCGCCGGGGCTGACCGTCCTTGTCCTGGTCTTCGCCCTTCCCTTCGCCCTTCCCTTCGCCCTTCCCTTCGCCCTTCCCTTCGCCGTTCCCTTCGCCGCAGGCGGCATCGGCGCGCGCCGGTCCGCGGCCGATCGACAGGCAGATCTTGGGCAGCTGCGTGGTCTTGCCCGAGCCGGTCTCGCCCGAGACGATCACCACCTGGTGCTGCTCGATCGCGCGCGCGATCTCGTCGCGCCGTGCCGAGACGGGCAGCGCTTCGGGGAAGGTGATCGGCGGCAGCGGATTGGCGAGCACGGCGCGGCGCGCGGGCCGGCCTTCAAATCGGCGTTCGGGCTTGCGTTCGGGCTTGCGTTCAGCCTGGTCTTCGGTCGGACCCTGGGACGAGCCCTCGGAGCGGCTCTTCGATGGGCCCTGGGACTGGCGTGCGGACTGCGGTCGGGACGGCCTGCGGCGCGGGGCTGCGGGTGGGACGGGGCGTTGTTCGGACATTGGCGGGGATTATAATCCGCGCCATGAACGCCAGAACCGCCACGACCCCGACAGCCGGCACGCACAACGACGCCGCCGGCGATCCCCTGCCCGACCCCGCCGCCGACGCGCTCGATCCTCCGGCTGCGACCGTGGCCGTTCCCCCCACCCCTGCCGATGTGCCGAGCGTGCCGAGGGCACCGGCCACGCCCGAGCGCGCCGCGCCCGGACCGGACCGCCAGCAGTTCGTCGACTGGCTGCGCGCGGTCGCGCCGTATATCCACGCCTTCCGCGGCAAGACCTTCGTGATCGCCTTCGGCGGCGAGCTGGTCAAGGCCGGCATGCTGAACGCGCTGGTCAACGACGTTGCGCTGCTGCACGCGATGGGCATGCAGATCGTGCTGGTCCATGGCTCGCGTCCGCAGGTCGAGGAACAGCTGGCGCTGCGCCAGGTCGAGTCGCGCTTCGTCGACGGCCTGCGCATCACCGACAACGCCGCGCTCGAATGCGCGAAGGAAGCGTCCGGCGAACTGCGCCTCGATATCGAGGCCGCCTTCAGCCAGGGCCTGCCCAATACGCCGATGGCCGGGGCGCAGCTGTCGGTGGTGTCGGGCAACTTCGTCACCGCGCGTCCGGTCGGCATCGTCGAGGGCACCGACTACCAGCACACCGGCCTCGTTCGCAAGATCGACGGCGACTCGGTACGCATGTCGCTGCAGCACGGCAAGATCGTGCTGCTGTCGCCGCTGGGCTTCTCTCCCACGGGCCAGGCCTTCAACCTGTCGATGGAAGATGTCGCCAGCGCGACCGCGACCGCGCTGAAGGCCGACAAGCTGATCTTCATCACCGAGGTGCCGGGCGTGCTGGACCCGGTCGGCAAGCTGATGCCCGAGATGTCGCTGCGCACCGCGGTCGAACGGCTGCAGAACAACCATCTGCCGCCCGACGTCGCCTACTACCTGCAGCATCTGGTCAAGGCGCTGAAGGGCGGCGTGCCGCGCGCGCACCTGATCCCGTTCGACATGGACGGCTCGGTGCTGCTGGAACTGTTCCTGCACGACGGCGTCGGCACGATGGTGTCGGACACCGACCTCGAGAGCCTGCGCGAGGCGACGCTCGACGACGTCGGCGCGATCGTGCAGCTGATCGCGCCGCTCGAACAGGACGGCACGCTGGTGCCGCGCGGCCGCCATCTGATCGAGCGCGACATCGCCAACTTCTCGGTGATCGAGCACGACGGCGTGCTGTTCGGCTGCGCCGCGCTCTACCCGTATCCGCGCGAAGGCATGGCCGAGATGGCCTGCCTGACGGTGTCGCCCGAAGCCCAGGGCACCGGCGACGGCGAACGGCTGCTCAAGCGCATCGAGCGGCGCGCCCGCGCGCTGGGGCTGGAGCGGCTGTTCGTGCTGACGACCCGCACCGAGCACTGGTTCCTGAAGCGCGGCTTCGTGCGCGCCAGCGTCGACGACCTGCCCGAGGACAAGCGCAAGCTGTACAACTGGCAGCGCAAGTCGATGGTGCTGATGAAGAAACTGTAAGGGCGGTAGGGGCGGCGCGCGGCGGACGCGCCCGCTTCGCTACAATGGCCGCCGGACGAACGCGCCACGACATCGCACCGCGATCACACGAACAGAACGATAGAAGGAGTTCCCCATGGCCCGCATGGTCCATTGCGTCAAGCTGAACAAGGAGGCCGAGGGCCTCGATTTCCCGCCGCTGCCCGGCGAACTGGGCAAGAAGATCTGGCAGAACGTGTCGAAGGAGGCCTGGGCCGGCTGGCTCAAGCACCAGACCATGCTGATCAACGAAAACCGCCTGAACATGGCCGACGCGCGTGCGCGGCAGTATCTGCTGAAGCAGACCGAGAAGTACTTCTTCGGCGAAGGCGCGGACCAGGCGGCGGGGTATGTGCCGCCGCAGGCTTGAGTCGGCTGCAGCCGTCGACATCCCGTAGGTGTTCTCCCTCTGCCCCTCAGGGGGAGAGGGTCGGGGCGAGGGGGTGGTTTCGAGCCGCTGCGGCATAACGACCGCCTAATGCCCTCTCCGCTGCCCCTCTCCCGCGAGCGGAGAAAAGAAAAAGGCGCCAGGTTTCCTGGCGCCTTTGTCGTTTATGCGGGCTGACGAATCGGCTCAGAAATCCGTGCGCCGCACCCCGTCGGCCGTGCCCAGCAGCAGCACGTCGGCGCCGCGCAGCGCGAACAGCCCCACGGTCACCACGCCGGGCAGCTGGTTGATCGCCTGCTCCATGCCCTTCGGATCGCCGATGGCCAGGCCGCTGACGTCCAGGATCACATTGCCGTTGTCGGTCTTGTAGATGCCGCCTTCCCTGGTCATGCGCAGGCGCGGCTGGCCGCCCAGCGCCGCCAGCTGGCGCGCCACCGCGGCGCGCGCCATCGGGATCACCTCGACCGGCAGCGGAAACTGGCCCATCACGCCGACCAGCTTGCTGGCGTCGGCGATGCAGACGAAGGTGCGCGCCACCGAGGCGACGATCTTCTCGCGCGTCAGCGCGCCGCCGCCGCCCTTGATCATCGCGCCGCTGGCGTCGATCTCGTCGGCGCCGTCGACATAGACCGGAATCTCGTCGACCTCGTTCAGGTCCAGCACCTTGAAGCCGTGCTGCTGCAGGCGGCGCGTCGAAGCCTCGGAGCTCGATACCGCGCCGGCGAAGCGGTCCTTGAAGCGCGCCACCGCATCGATGAACAGGTTGGCGGTCGAACCGGTGCCGACACCGAGCACCGCCCCTTCCGGGACTTCCTTCTCGACATAGTCCGCGGCGGCCTGCGCCACCTGCGCCTTCAGTTCATCCTGAGTCATTGCCTGCTGCCTTCGGCGCCGCCGCGAACGGGTGCGGTACGGTGCGGCGCCGGAAAAGTCGGTTGCGGAAACCGCGTAGTGTAACGGATTGCGCCCGGGCCGCCAGGGGTCCCACAATGGGCCGGTACAATGAACCGATGCGGCACCGATGCAGCCCCGCTGCGGCAGCCCCGTTCCGATTCCTTTCCCGTCCGACGCAATCATCATGAACCAGCTAGCGCAACTGAAGCAGTTCACCACCGTGGTGGCCGATACCGGCGACTTCCAGGCGATGAAGCAGTACACGCCGCAGGACGCCACCACCAATCCGTCGCTGATCCTGAAGGCCGTGCAGAAGCCCGAATACCGGCCGCTGCTCGAGAAGGCCGTGCGCGATCATCACGACGCCGGCGTCGATGCCGTGATGGACGCGCTGCTGATCGCCTTCGGCGGCGAGATCCTGAAGATCGTGCCGGGCCGGGTGTCGACCGAGGTCGATGCGCGGCTGTCCTTCGATACCGCCGCGACCGTCGACAAGGCACGCCACCTGATCGCGCTGTACGAACGCGCCGGCGTGCCGCGCGAGCGCGTGCTGATCAAGATCGCCTCGACCTGGGAAGGCATCCGCGCCGCCGAGGTGCTGCAGCGCGAGGGAATCCGCTGCAACATGACGCTGCTGTTCTCGCTGGTACAGGCAGTCGCCTGCGCCGAGGCCGGCGCCCAGCTGATCTCGCCGTTCGTCGGCCGCATCCTCGACTGGTACCGCAAGCAGGCCGGCGACAAGTGGAATCCCGACGCCAACAGCGGCGACGCCGATCCGGGCGTGCATTCGGTGCGGCAGATCTACGACTACTACAAGCGTTTCGGCTACAAGACCGAGGTGATGGGCGCGAGCTTCCGCAATACCGACCAGATCCTGTCGCTGGCCGGCTGCGATCTGCTGACGATCAGCCCCGAGCTGCTGGAGCAGCTGGCGGCCAGCACCGCGCCGGTCGAGCGCAAGCTGTCGGTCGACGATGCGCAGGCCGGCCATATCGCGCGCGTCCATTGCGAAGAGCCGGCCTTCCGCTGGCAGCTGAACGAGGACGCGATGGCCACCGAGAAGCTGGCCGAGGGCATCCGCGCGTTCGCGGCGGATGCGATCAAGCTGGAACGGCTGATCGCCGAGACGTTCTCCTGAAGACGGGCGCGGCGCGGCTCCGCGGGCCTGCCGGGCCTTGCGTCAGGCGCCCGCCCCGTCCCACAGCATCGGCAGGCATTGGCCGGCCGGTGCCGCCAGCACCAGGTCGGCGGTCGCGTCGAGCGCCGACGGCTGCGGATTGACGACGATCACGCCGGCGCCATGGTCCTTGGCCAGGCCCGGCAGGCCGGCCGCGGGATAGACCATGCCCGAGGTGCCGACCACCAGGCACAGATCGCAGGTCTGCGCCGCATGCTCGGCGCGGTAGCGCGCCACGCGCGGCAGGTCCTCGCCGAACCACACCACGCCGGGCCGCATCGGCGCGCCGCAATGGATGCAGCGCGGCGGGCTGCGGCCGTCGTCCGGCGCGGCCTCGCAGCGGCCGCAGCCGTCCAGCCATTTGTTGGCGAACAGGTTGCCGTGCAGCTCGATCACGTCGGGGCTGCCGGCGCGCTGGTGCAGGCCGTCGACGTTCTGCGTGACCAGCGTCACCTTCTTCTGCGCGGCCAAAGCGACGATTGCATGATGCGCGGGATTGGGCTGCGCCGCCGCAACCAGCGCGCGGCGATGCTGATACCAGTCCCAGACCAGGCCGGGCTGGCGGCGGTAGGCCTCCTCGGTGGCCAGTTCCTCGGGATCGAAACGGGCCCACAGGCCCGTCAGCGCATCGCGGAAGGTCGGCACGCCCGACTCGGCCGAGATGCCGGCACCGGTCAGCACCAGGATGTCGTTGGCGGCGGCGATGCGCCGCCGCGCGTCGGCCAGGTCGGCGGCATCGATCAGCATCGCGCCCCCTTCATTGAACCGTCCGCTCAACGCGCCACGGCGCGGCGCTGGCGCACCGCTTCATAGAGGCAGACGCCGCTGGCGACCGACACGTTCAGGCTCTCGACGCCGCCTGCCATCGGGATCGACACCAGCTCGTCGCAGGTCTCGCGGGTCAGGCGGCGCATGCCCTCGCCTTCGGCGCCCATCACCAGCGCGGTCGGGCCCTTCAGGTCGATGTCGTAGACGGTGCGCTCGGCGCCGTCGGCGGTGCCGACCACCCAGATGCCGCGCTCCTGCAGTTCGCGCAGCGTGCGCGCCAGATTGGTCACGGTGATATAGGGCACGGTCTCGGCCGCGCCGCTGGCCACCTTGGCCACCGTCGCGTTCAGGCCGACGCTGCGGTCCTTGGGCGCGATCACCGCATGGGCCCCGGCGCCGTCGGCCACGCGCAGGCAGGCGCCGAGATTGTGCGGGTCGGTGACGCCGTCGAGCACCAGCAGCAGCGGCGTGCCTTCGATGCCGTCGAGCAGTTCGTCGAGATTGAGCGCCAGCGACACGTCCTCGGCGCGAGCGACCACGCCCTGGTGGCGGTCGGTGCCCGCCATGCCGCGCAGGCGTTCGGCATCGACCGGATGGAGACGCACGCCGAGTCCCTCGGCGAGGCGGATGAAGTCCTGCATGCGGCGATCGCGCCGGTTGGACTCGATATAGACGTCGGTAACGCCGGCCGCGTCCTGGCGCAGGCGCGCGGTGACGGCGTGAAAGCCGATCAGAAGTTTTTGTTTGGCCATGGGCGGGATTGTACCCGTCCGAGCTTGCCCTCCCCCCACCCTTCTCCCCACCCCTCTCCCGCTTGCGGGAGAGGGGAGTGAGGTCTGCATGCGGCGGCGCGATGCGGGGCTCCGTCTGATGGAAGCGTTCACGGCATCCGCATGAGCGGCAGTCGGAGGGGACCGCCTTGCTTTCCGCTCCCGCTTGCGGGAGAGGAGAGTGAGGTCTGCATACGGCGGCGCCTTGCGGGGGGCGCGGCTTATGGAAATCGCGGCGTTCGCACGAGGCGCACTCGCGGATGGCGCGCCGTCTTGCTTCCGTATTGCTCCCCTCTCCCGCTTGCGGGAGAGGGGCCCGGGGGAGAGGGCAGCGGCGGTCAATGCGCCACCGCCCGCGTGGCTCACCGCGTCCGCGTGGACTTCTTCGACGCGGTCTTGCGTGCCGTCTTGCCGGCGGCCTTGCCGGCCCGCTTGGCGGTCGACTTCGCCGCCGTCTTGTCTCCCGCCCTGCCGCCCGCCCTGCCGCTTTCCTTGCCCGCCGTCCTGGCCACCGCGCCGGCCGGCTTGGGCTTGGCCGCGCGCCTGGACGGCTTGCCGGTACCACCGGCGGTACCGCCCTCCGGCCTGCCCTTGATCGGCGTGATCACCGCCTCGAACACCGGTTGCTCCTCGAACACGCGATCGAGCGTTTCGTCGAACGACTCCTCGGGCTTGGAGGTGCCGCCCAGCAGCGCCGCCAGCTGGCGGCCCTTCTTGCGCGCGGGCAGCGCATGCGCGGCGGGCACATGCGGCGCCGGCTCGGTGGTCGGACGCGCGCGCAGGCTCTTGGCCGACGGCTCCTGCACCAGGCGGAAATCGATCTTGCGGGCGTCGAGGTCGACGCGCGAGACCTGCACGCGCACGCGATCGGTCAGCCGGTAGCGGATGCCGGTGCGCTGGCCGCGCAGCTCGTTGCGCGCCTCGTCGTACTCGAAGTAATCGCTGCCCAGCTCGGTCACGTGGACCAGCCCTTCGACATACAGCTCGTCGAGCTGCACGAAGATGCCGAACGACGTCACCGCGCTCACCGTGCCGGCAAACTCGTTGCCGAGCTTGTCGCGCATGAAGTAGCACTTGAGCCAGGCCTCGACATCGCGCGAGGCCTCGTCGGCGCGGCGCTCGTTGGCCGAGCAGTGCAGCCCGAGCTCGTCCCACACCGCTTCGTTGCGGCGCGCGCGGCCGGCCATCTTCTCGGCGCGCGCGGCCTCGTCCTTGGCCTGCATGCGGCGGGCCTTCGGCGAGACTGCGGTATTGAGCGCGGTGCCCGGGGCGAAGGCCGGCTGGTACTTGGTGTGCGCCAGCACCGCCTTGATCGCCCGGTGCACCAGCAGGTCCGGATAGCGCCGGATCGGGCTGGTGAAGTGGGCGTAGGCCTCGTAGGCCAGGCCGAAGTGGCCGATGTTGTCGGGGCTGTAGACCGCCTGCTGCATCGAGCGCAGCAGCATGGTCTGCAGCATCGGCGCATCGGGACGCGCCTTGATCTTGTCCATGACCTCGGCGTAGTCGGAGGCCTGCGGCTTGTCGCCGCCGCCCAGCGACAGGCCCGAGGTCTTCAGGAACTCGCGCAGCGCCTTGAGCTTTTCCTCGCTGGGGCCGGCGTGGATCCGGTACAGCGCCGGATGCTTGAAGCGCTCGAGGAAGTCGGCCGCGCAGACGTTGGCGGTCAGCATGCATTCCTCGATCAGCCGATGCGCGTCGTTGCGCGTGCGCGGCAGGATCTGTTCGATCTTGCCCTGCGCATTGCAGACGATATAGGTCTCGGTGGTGTCGAAGTCGATCGCGCCGCGCTCGCGGCGCGCCTTCAGCAGGACCTGGTACAGCTCGTACAGGTTCTGCAGATGCGGCACCAGCTCGGCACGCTTGTGGGCCTCCGGACCCTTGGTGTTGGACAGCACCGCCCAGACCTCGTTGTAGGTCAGGCGCGCGGCAGAATGCATCACGGCGGGATAGAACTGGTAGGCCTTCAGTTCGCCCTTGGCGGTGATCACCGCATCGCAGACCATGCACAGCCGGTCGACCAGCGGGTTCAGCGAGCACAGGCCGTTCGACAGCTTCTCCGGCAGCATCGGAATCACGCGGCGCGGAAAGTAGACCGAGGTGGCGCGGTCGAGCGCGTCGGCGTCCAGCGGCGTGCCGGGACGCACGTAGTGCGAGACGTCGGCGATCGCGACGATCAGGCGCCAGCCCTTGGCGCGGCCGATCTTGACCGGCTCGCAATAGACCGCGTCGTCGAAGTCGCGCGCGTCCTCGCCATCGATCGTCACCAGCGGCACGTCGCGCAGGTCGATGCGGTGGTCCAGGTCGGCCTCGCGCACCTCGTCGGGCAGTGCGGCGGCCTCGCTCTGCGCGCCCGGCGAGAACGTATGCGGCACGCCGTACTTGCGCACCGCGATCTCGATCTCCATGCCGGGGTCGTCGATCTCGCCCAGCACCTCGACCACGCGGCCGACCGGCTGCACATAGCGGTCCGGATATTCGACGATCTCGACGCTGACGACCTGGCCGACCTTGGCCTTGCCCTGCGCCCGCGGCGGGATCAGGATGTCCTGGCTGATGCGCTTGTCCTCGGGCGCCACCACCAGCACGCCGCCCTCGCTGAGCAGGCGGCCGATCACGAAACGGTTGGCCCGCTCGACGATCTCGACGATCTGCCCTTCGGGACGGCCGCGGCGGTCGTAGCCGATCACGCGCACCTGCGCACGGTCGTTGTGCATCGCCTTCTGCAGCTCGCGCTCGGGCAGGAAGATATCGTCCTCGCCGTCGTCGCGGATCAGGAAGCCGAACCCGTCACGGTGGCCCTGCACGCGGCCGACCACGAAATTGGGCTGATGGGCGAGCTCGTAGCGGCCCTTGCGGTTCAATTCGATCTGGCCGTCGCGTTCCATCGCGGCCAGCCTTT
Source organism: Cupriavidus sp. UGS-1 (assembly GCF_021213615.1). NCBI lineage: Bacteria > Pseudomonadati > Pseudomonadota > Betaproteobacteria > Burkholderiales > Burkholderiaceae > Cupriavidus > Cupriavidus sp. UGS-1. The sequence continues at coordinate 43,459 of NZ_JAJQJF010000024.1, forward strand.
TCTGGAAGCCGTCATGCTCCTTGCGCGTGACGGCGAGGGCCTTGGCGATGTCGCCGGCCGACAGTGGCGAACCGGAGGTACGCAGGACGCCGAGGATTTCTTCCCGACTCGGGATCGGATAGTTGTTCTGATTCAATTTCTTCTAAAGAGGATTTGACAAATCGATTGTCGTCGCTATAATGAGCGCTTCGGTTGTTTCGACACCTGCCCAGGTGGCGGAATTGGTAGACGCACTAGGTTCAGGTCCTAGCGGTGGCAACACTGTGGAGGTTCGAGTCCTCTCCTGGGCACCAGATCAAAAAACCCGCATCGCTTTCCGGCGCTGCGGGTTTTTTCTTTCCCGCGTGCATCTGCGTTTCCATCCGGACCGCTTGCGCGTTCTGCTTTGATCGGGCCATTGGCGCTCCAGTTCGGCGCCGCGAGCGCCGGTTGCCCCGGATCCCCGGGATCGCGTCCCGACGAATTCCGACCATGTGCCGACCTTGCGCGGCCGACGACCATCTTTCACTGCTTGCGGCGCGCTGGCAACCGCTCGAACCGACCAAACCAACCGGCCGAACCGACGCGCGACTGCGCCGCCCCTTGCGCCGGGCACGACCGTCATCGCCGCGCCTCGGCATCAACGCGCAGTGTATCAGCTTCAGTGGCGCTTCCGGCATTCTGTCGAGTTCGTGTCTGCATCGCTTGCCGGCCGCTTGCCCGCCGATCGCCCGGCGCCCTTCCCTCCATCGTTTTCCGCCGCGGTTGACAGTCGGATTATATGTAACTACGATGGTTTCACTTGTTCGTTCTCCGCCATGTCCACCAGCAGCCGATTCGCCGTTGCCGTCCATATCCTGACCCTGCTCGCCAGCGCCGACGAGCCGCTGCCTTCGTCGCTGATCGCCGGCAGCGTCGGCACCAATCCCGCGCTGATTCGCCGTCTGATCGGCGTGCTGGCGCAGGCGGGACTGGTCTGCACCGCGATGGGCGCGGCGGGCGGCGCCTCGCTGGCACGAGCCGCGAACACGATCACGCTGCGCGATGTGTTCCGCGCGGTGGAGTCGGACAGCGTGATCGGGCTGCATGCCGGCGCACCGAATCCGGCCTGCATGGTCGGGCGCGAGATCACCGGCGCGCTGACCCGCATCACCGACCGGGCGCAGGCCGCGATGGAGGAGAACCTGGCGCAGACGACGATCGCCGGCATGCTGGCCGACGTCGAGCGATCGGCCCGGGCGCGGCGACGCTGATTTTTTTGTCCGCATATTTTTTGTCCGCATATGTAACCAAAGTAGTTTCATATGCGAATCTCTCTTTGCTTCCTCGCGAAGCCAACCTGTGAAGGAGTTCCATCATGCAAATCGCCATCCTGGGTGCCACCGGACGCGTCGGCAGCCGCATCGCCGACGAGGCGCTACGCCGCGGCCATACCGTGACCGCGATCGCTCGCCACGCCGGCACGCTGGCGGATCGTCCGGGCCTGAAACGGCTGGACGCGGATATCGCCGATCCGGCCAATACCGCAAAGCTGGCGCCGGCCCTGGCCGGTCACGATGCGCTGGTCAGCGCAGTGCGCTTCGCGCAGGCGGGGCCCGAGCCGCTGCTGCAACTGGCCCGCCAGGCCGGCGTCAAGCGCGTGGCGGTGGTCGGCGGTGCCGGCAGTCTGTATGTCGCACCCGGCGTGCAGCTGGTCGACACGCCTGAATTTCCGGCGGCCTACAAGGACGAGGCGCTGGCCGGCCGCGACTTCCTGAATGCGCTGCGGGGAGAAAACGAGCTGGACTGGGTCTTCCTGTCACCGTCCGCGCTGCTGGAGCCAGGCCAGCGCACCGGCAGCTATCGCGTCGGCAAGGACGAGCTGCTGAGCGATGCCAACGGCAAGAGCTGGATCTCGATGGAGGATTTCGCCGTCGCGCTGATCGACGAGCTGGAGCGGCACGCGCATTCGCGCGAGCGGTTTACGGTGGGGTATTGAAGAGAAACGCAACAGGTGCGCTGCCCTCTCCCCCGGCCCCTCTCCGGCAAGCGGGAGGGGTAGAAAACCAATTGGGTTCGCCTCTTCCCTCAGGGGAAAGAAAACCGACAAGCGTCGATTCGCGCCGATTGGGTTCTCCCTCTCCCCCTCAGGGGGAGAGGGTTGGGAAGAGGGGGTGGTTTGAACCGGTCAAAAAATTCAGCCCTGACCGCCCTCGCCCTCTGCCCGCTTGCCGCGCTTGAGCCAGGCGGCCAGGTTGTGCGGACGCAGCGTGTCGTATTCCTCGAACGGCTGATGGATCCACGGATTGGTCGGCAGGAAGCTGACGTGATAGTCGGGCTTGACCTTCGAGCAGGCCTTGTACCACAGCACCGCCGAACGGACTTCGGTCACCGCGGGATAGCGCTCCTGCAGATGGCGGCCGACGCGCTCCAGCGTCACGCCCGAGTCGACCAGATCATCGACCAGCAGGATGCGCCCGCTGAGCTCGCCGCGCGTCATCGTGATGTACTGCGCGATATCGAGATCGCCCTGCACCGTGCCGGCCGCCTCGCGGTAGCTGCTGGTGGCCAGGATCGCCAGCGGCACGTCGAAGATGCGCGACATCTGGTCGCCGACGCGCAGGCCGCCGCGCGCCAGGCACAGGATCTTGTCGAAACGCCAGCCCGACTCGTGCACGTTCAGTGACAGGCGGGCAATCAGCCGGTGGTATTCGTCCCACGAGATCCACAGGTTCTCGTCATCGTTCTGGGGCAGGGTCATCGCTTGCTCTTCGTCGCTGCTTTGTAATAGGGGGTTCCCGTGCGCGGGATACAGTAAGGCCCGCTTGCGCGGGCCGTCATTCCATCGAAGGCCGCGGTTTGCCCGCGGCTCGCGCCGGATCAGATCACCGAATCAGACCAGATACGGATGGCGCAGCAGAATGGTTTCGTCGCGGTCCGGACCGGTCGAGATCATGTCGATCGGGATGCCGACCACTTCCTCGATGCGCTTCAGGTACTGGCGCGCGGCCTCGGGCAGCGCGTCCCAGCTCTTGATGCCGAACGTCGATTCGTTCCAGCCGGCGAAGTCCTCGTAGATCGGCTCGCAGCGCGCCACCGCGTCCGAGCCGCGCGGCAGCATGTCGATCTGCTTGCCGTCCAGCGTGTAGCCGACGCACAGGCGGATCGTATCGAGACCGTCGAGCACGTCCAGCTTGGTCATGCACAGGCCCGACACACCGTTGATCTGCACCGAGCGCTTCAGCGCGGCGGCATCGAGCCAGCCGGTGCGGCGCGGACGGCCGGTGACCGAGCCGAATTCCTTGCCGACATTGGCCAGGCGCACGCCGACCGGATCCTGGCGGCGGGGATTGTCGTTGTCGTACAGCTCGCTGGGGAACGGGCCCGCACCGACGCGGGTGCAATAGGCCTTGGTGATGCCCAGGATGTAGTGCAGCCGGCCCGGACCGACGCCGGCGCCCGCGGTGGCGGCGCCCGCCACGCAGTTGCTCGAGGTCACGAACGGATAGGTGCCGTGATCGACGTCGAGCAGCGTGCCCTGCGCGCCCTCGAACATCAGGTTCTGGCCGGCGGCGTTGACCGCGTACAGCTCGGCCGACACGTCGGCGACCATCGGCGCCAGGCGCGGCGCATAGGCCAGCGCCTCGTCCAGCGTCTGCTGGAAGTCCACCGCCTCGGCGCCCAGGTACTGGGTCAGCATGAAGTTGTGGAAGTCCAGGTTCTCGCGCAGGCGTTCGGCGAATTGCTGCGGATCGAACAGGTCCTGCACGCGCAGCGCGCGGCGGGCCACCTTGTCCTCATAGGCCGGGCCGATGCCACGGCCGGTGGTGCCGATCTTGCCGGCGCCACGGCGCAGCTCGCGCGCCTTGTCGATCGCCACGTGGTACGGCAGGATCAGCGTGGCCGCTTCGGAAATGCGCAGGCGGTTCTGCACCTGCAGGCCGGCCCCTTCCAGTTCCTCGATCTCGCGGAACAGCGCCTCGGGCGACAGCACCACGCCGTTGCCGATATAGCAGACGGTGCCTTCGCGCATGATCCCCGACGGGATCAGCCGCAGGATCGTTTTCTTGCCGCCGATGATCAGCGTGTGGCCGGCATTGTGGCCACCCTGGAACCGCACCACGCCCTTTGCATGATCGGTAAGCCAATCGACGATTTTTCCTTTGCCTTCGTCACCCCACTGGGTGCCGATCACGACGACGTTGCGTCCCTGGCTTACTGCTGAAGCGGACATGTTGAACTGGTCAGAAGGTTAAAAACGTATTCTACTCTTGTTGCGGGCCGATCCCCGATTTTGCGGGGAGAACCGCTCAGTCGGGCGAACCGGCGCTCAGCGCGGCACCACCACCCAGCGGCTACCGTCGCGCACCAGCTGGCGGTCGCAATTGAACTCGTCGAGCTCGTGCGTGTGGCCCGGCAACGACTGGATCACGATCTCGCCGCCCTCGCGCAGCGCCGCGATCGCGGTGCGCAGCGCGGGATCGGCGTCCCACGGCGCGAAGATGGCCAGTGCGCGCACCTCGACCGGTGACAGCGCCGCCACCTCTCGCAGGTCCAGCGAAAAGCCGGTGGCCGGACGCGCGCGGCCGAAGGCCTCGCCCACCTTGTCGTAGCGGCCGCCGCGGGCAACGTGGTTGGGCAGGCCCGCCACGTAGGCGGCGAACATGACTCCACTGTGATAGTGGTAACCGCGCAGATCGGCAAGGTCGATGTTGACCGTGGCGCCGCGCACCTCGCCGGCCAGGAAGGCCAGCTCGTCCAGCGCGCGGCCGATGGCCGGGCTGGCCGGCAGCACCGCGCGGGCCCGCTCGATCACCTCGGGGCCGCCGTACAGCGTCGGCAGCGCCAGCAGCGCGTCGCGCTCGACCTGCGGGAATCCGGTGGTCAGCTCGCGCAGGCCCGGCACATCCTTGTTCTCGAGCGCATCGAACAGTGCCTGCTCGTTGCTGCGCGCCGGCGGCAGGCCGTCGAGCAGCGCCGCGACGATGCCCGCGTGGCACAGGTCCAGCCGCACCTCGCCCAGGCCAGCGGACTGCAGCGCGGCCAGCATCAGGTTCTGGATCTCGACGTCGGCCTCGAGACCGGCATGGCCGTAGATCTCGGCGCCGACCTGGATCGGCTCGCGCGTCGCGTGAAAGCCCGCCGGGCGCGCGTGCAGCACGTTGCCGGCGTAGCACAGCCGCGTCACGCCAGGACGGTTCAGCAGGTGCGCGTCGATGCGGGCGACCTGCGGCGTGATGTCGGCGCGCAGGCCCATGGTGCGGCCCGACAGCTGGTCGACCAGCTTGAAGGTACGCAGATCCAGGTCGTGGCCGGTGCCGGTCAGCAGCGACTCGATGTATTCCAGCAGCGGCGGCATCACCAGCTCGTAGCCGTAGGTGCGGAACAGATCGAGCATGCGGCGGCGCAGCTCCTCGATCTTGCGGGCCTCCGACGGCAGCACGTCGGCGATGTTCTCGGGCAGGAGCCAGTGGTTGGACATGGTGCTTCTCAGATTCGTGTGGATCGCGGGCCGGGGGCGGGCGGCTCGCACAAAAGGGGCATCGGTCAGCGGACGGCGCCGATGGCGCACCGTCCTGCGAGCGAACAAAACCCCGGCAAGCCGGGGTTCGGGCACAGCGGACTACCGCATTGACGCACTCACCGAAGACCGGGCTGTCGCACTGCGGAGGCCGGCACGCTCGCTAGCGGCGGGTCGCCGTCTGCGCGCCGCCCGACGAGCGCATGTAGCGGAAGAACTCGGAGTCCGGCTCCAGCACAAGCACGTCGCGCTTGTCGCGGAAGGTGTTGCGATAGGCTTCCATGCTGCGCCAGAACTGCGCGAACTGCGGATCGCGTCCGAACGCGTCGGCGTAGATCTGCGAGGCGCGGGCATCGCCCTCGCCCTTGATCTTCTGCGCTTCGCGATAGGCCTCGGCCAGCACCACCTCGCGCTGGCGGTCGGCGTCGGCGCGGATCTTCTCGCCCTCGGCCGCGCCGGTCGAGCGCAGCTCGTTGGCGACGCGCTTGCGCTCGGCTTCCATCCGGCGGTAGACCGATTCGCTGATCGCCGGCAGCAGGTCGACGCGCTTCAGGCGCACGTCGAGAATCTCGACGCCGACCGACTGGCCGTACTCGGTCATGCTGTTGCGGATGTTCTGCATGACCTTGTCGCGCTCGCCGGCGACCACCTCGGCGACGGTGCGGCGCCCGAACTCCTCGCGCGCGGCGGCATCGATCCGCTGCGTCATGCGGTCCTGCGCGCCGCGCAGGTTGCCGCCGAAGGCGACGAAGAACTTGCGCGGATCGGTGATTCGCCATTTGACGAACCAGTCCACCATCATGCTCTTCTTCTCGGCGGTCAGGAAGCGCTCGCCGGCGGCCACGTCGATCGTCTGCAGGCGGCGGTCCATGAAGACCACGTTCTGCAGCGGCGGCGGCAGCTTGAAATGCAGGCCGGGGTCGCGCACCACCTGCTTGATCTCGCCGAAGGCGAACACCACGGCGTACTGCCGCTGGTCGACCACGAACACCATCGAGGAGGCAATCGCCAACACGATGAAGAGGCCGATGGCATAGGAAATCAGTCGGTTCATCTCGGTTCTCTCCTCAACGGGAATCGCGATCGCGATTGCGCAGCGCTTCGCGCGAACGCGTGTCGGCGCTGGCGTCCGGCACCGGTGCCGGCGTGGCCGGCGGCGGCACCGCGCCCGCCATCCCGCGGGAATCGCCCTGCGACTGCGCCATCAGCTTGTCCAGCGGCAGGTAGAGGAGATTGTTGCCCTGTTTCGTATCGACCAGCACCTTGCTGGTATTGGCGTAAATCTGCTGCATCGTTTCCAGATAGATGCGGTCGCGTGTGACCTGGGGCGCCTTGGCGTACTCGTTCTGCACCTGGCGGAAGCGCGAGGCATCGCCCTCGGCCTGCGCGATCACGCGGGCCTTGTAGGCCTGCGCCTCCTCGGCCAGGCGCGCGGCGGTACCCTGGGCGCGAGGAATCACGTCGTTGGCGTAGGCCTGGCCTTCGCTGATCGCGCGCTCGCGGTCCTGGCTGGCCTTGTTGACGTCGTCGAAGGCGGCCTGCACCTGCTCGGGCGGCTGCACGCTCTGCACGTTCACCGAGATCACGCGGATGCCGGTCTTGTAGGCCGACAGGATCGCCTGGATCGACTTGGCCAGGCCCTGGGCGATCTGCTCGCGGTTCTCGTACAGCACGGAATCCATCTTGTTGCGGCCGACGATCTCGCGCACCGAGGTCTCGGCGGCCTGCGTCACCAGTTCCTCGTCGCCGCCGCGGTCGGTCTTGTTGAAGAACAGGAATTCGGTCGCGTCCTGGATGTCGTACTGCACCGTGAAGCGGACGTCGATGATGTTCTCGTCCTGCGTCAGCATCGACGAGTCCTTCAGATTGCTGTCCTTGATCGAGGTCGAACGGCCGACCTCGACCGAGCGCACGGCCGACAGGTTGACGATCTCGGCCGACTGGATCGGCCACGGCATGCGCCAGTTGATGCCGGGGCCGGTGGTGTATTTGAACTTGCCGAACTGCAGCACCACCGCGGTCTGGCCTTCCTGCACCATGAAGAAGCCGCTGGCCAGCCAGATCGCGATCACCGCGACCGCGATGACGCCGGCACCGATGCCCGATCCCTTGCCCGGCGTACGCGTGCCGCCGCCGAAGTTCTGGTTGTTGTTGCCGCCGCCGTTGTCCTTGCGGCCCAGCAGGCTGTTCAGGCGGCGATTGAAGTCGCGCCACAGCTCGTCCAGGTCCGGCGGACCGTCCTGCGGGCGCTGGTTCTGACGGCCGTTGTCGCGTCCGCCGTCGCGCCCATCCTTGTCCTCGTCGTCCTTGTCGCCACGGCCCCAGCGGGGATCGTTCAGCGACAGGATCGCGCGCAGACGCTGCCAGCTGCTCGGCCGACGGGCGCCTCGGGCAAGGCTTGTATCAGAGGTCCGGGAGAACTGGGGCATGTAGGGCACGGTTCCGGGAAAGTTGTAACGAGGGGATTCTAGCAGCCATCGACGCCACTTTTGCTCATTTGATGCCGAAGGCGGCGCATGGCGCCGCCCGCATCAGTCGGCGTCGCGATCGGGAAGACGACGATTGGCCCGTGCCTGGGGGTCCGAACCGGGGTCCGGACTGCGGTCCGAATCGGGGTCCGGATCGGGGTCCAGATCGGGCTCCGAATGCGGATTGGCGTCTTGCGCATCCGGCCGGGCATCGGCGCCGGAATCGGCAAACTCGGCGCCATCGGCCCCATCGGCACCATCGCCCTCCCACTGGCGGCGTTCGTGCAGGTCCTGCAGCCGCGGGTCGGCGGGGTCCGGCGCGGCCGGCCGCTCGGCCAGCCAGCGCGCGACATCGACGATCGCATCGCGCAGGCCGTCCAGTCCGATGCCGTCGCGCGCGCTGATGTAGACGCGCACCGGCACGCCGTCCTCGTTGCGTTCGATGCGGGGACCGTGCTCGAGCAATTCGGGCGCCGCGTCGATCTTGTTCATCACGACGATCTGCGGAATGTCGGCCGCGTCGATCTCGGCGAGCACGCGATTGACCTGTTCGATCTGCTCGTGGCGCACCGGACTGGCGGCATCGACCACATGCAGAAGCAGATCGGCATGCACGGTCTCTTCCAGCGTGGCGCGGAACGCCGCCACCAGTTGCGTGGGCAGGTCGCGGATGAAGCCGACCGTATCGGACAGCACCACATTGCCCAGGCCATCCAGATAGAGACGGCGCGAGGTCGTATCGAGCGTCGCGAACAGCTGGTTGGCCGCATAGGCGCGCGCCTTGGTCAGCGCGTTGAACAGCGTCGACTTGCCCGCGTTGGTATAGCCGACCAGCGAAATGCTCAGCGTCTCGTTGCGCGCGCGGGCACGGCGCTGCGTGCTGTGCTGGCGCTGCAGCCGCGACAGATCCGTCTTGAGCCGCTTGGCGCGGTCGTCCAGCATGCGGCGGTCCAGTTCGAGCTGGCGCTCGCCGGGGCCGCCGCGCATGCCGATACCGCCCTTCTGCCGCTCCAGGTGGCTCCAGGCGCGAACCAGACGCGAGGCGCGGTATTGCACCTGGGCCAGTTCGACCTGCACCTTGCCGACATGGCTCTGCGCGCGCTGGCCGAAGATATCGAGGATCAGGCCCGTGCGGTCGATCACGTGCCGGTTCAGGAAGCGTTCGAGATTGCGCTGCTGCGCGGGGCTCAACGCGTGGTTGAACACCACCACGTCGGCGTCGAGCGCGTCGGCCGCTTCCTTCAGTTCCTCGGCCTTGCCCGAGCCGATGAACAGCGCCGGGTCCGGACGCGAACGCTTGCCGGTCAGGGTGTGCACCGGCGTGGAACCGGCGGTGGACGTCAGCAACGCCAGTTCGCTCAGGCTCTCTTCGAAATCGTGCTTGCCGAAATCGACGCCGACGAGAATGGCGCGGGTGGGTTCGGAGGGGGAAGTGGCTCTAGGTTGCAAGCTCGGGGCGCACAGCGGCGCGGGAAAAAACGGGGATCAGGAACAGGAAGGCGCGCTCCGCAAAACACGACGATACAAAGAACGATGCCGCGCCAGCACCGGATGGCGCTGGCGCGGCGTCGGAGCGTGATTGCCGCGCGTGCGCGCGGCGGGAAATACGTGCGGCGTCGGAATCAGCCTTCCGCGGAGTCGTCGACGCGGAAATTGACCGCGCGCGCGGGAACGACAGTGGAAATTGCATGCTTGTAGACCATCTGCGTCACCGTGTTACGCAGCAGGACGACGTATTGGTCGAACGATTCGATATTACCTTGCAGCTTGATGCCATTGACGAGGTAGATGGAAACCGGCACGTGCTCCTTGCGCAGCGCGTTCAGGAACGGGTCTTGTAGCAATTGCCCTTTGTTGCTCATGGCACACTCCAAATTTATAGATTTAGTGATCAATGATGGGGATCGATATCCCCGGTTTCAAGTCGGACGACGCAAGATCGCGTCAAAAAAAGTCAAAACGGTACCAGGCCGGCATCAACCAGCGGGGGCTCCCGCTAGTGTGAATTTAGCCGCAGTTCCAAACGAACGCAAACGAAACTTCGGCGCCACAGACGGACTGCGGCGCCCCCATCTGGCCGCCTTTTCCGACTCAATCCTTCGAGTCCGCGTACGGGTTTTTGTTCGTACGAAATTCGATTCGAAGCGGTGTTCCCTTCAGATTGAAGGCCGCACGGAAACGCCCTTCCAGAAAACGCCGATAGGTTTCCGGCACCGCGTTCAGCGAGTTGCCGTGCACGACGATGATCGGCGGATTGGAACCACCCTGGTGCGCGTAGCGCATCTTCGGGCGAGTCGCGCCGACGCGGCGCGGCTGCTGGAAGGCCACCGCGTCGTGCAGCACGCGGGTCAGCTTCGGCGTCGGCATCTTGAGCATCGCCGCGGCGTACGCCTCATCGACCGAGCGCAGCAGCGGGCCGATGCCGGTGCGCTCGCGCGCGGAGATGAAATGGAAGTTGGCGAAATCGAGGAACTGCAGCTTGCGCTGCAGATCGTGCTTGATCCGGTCGCGGGTATGGCCGTCCAGCCCGTCCCACTTGTTGACGCCGACCACCAGCGCCCGTCCCGATTCGACGATGAAGCCGGCGATATGGGCGTCCTGCTCCGACACGTCCTGCTGGGCGTCCAGCAGCAGCACCACTACGTTCGCATCGGCGATCGACTGCAGCGTCTTGACCACCGAGAACTTCTCGATCGCCTCGAACACCTTGCCCCGCTTGCGCAGGCCGGCCGTGTCGATCAGCGTGTACGGCTTGCCGCCCCGTTCGAACTCGACATAGATCGCATCGCGCGTGGTGCCCGGCATGTCGAACGCGATCACGCGCTCCTCGCCGATCAGCGTATTGACCAGCGTCGACTTGCCGACGTTGGGGCGGCCCACGATCGCGATCTTGGTGCCGCGCGTGTTCTGGTCCTCGGGCTCGGCCAGCTCGGGACGCTGCTCGACCGCGGCCTCCAGCGCCTCCTCGATCAGTTCGCGCACGCCGTCGCCGTGGGTGGCCGAGATCGCATAGGGGTCGCCCATGCCGAGCTCGTAGAAGTCGGCCGCGACCGCGGTGTACTTCATGCCCTCGGCCTTGTTGACCGCCAGCATCACGCGGCGGCCGGTCTTGCGCAGATAGTCGGCGATGACCAGGTCCTGCGGCGCCAGGCCGAGGCGGCCGTCGACGATGAAGATCACGACGTCGGCCTCGACCACGGCCTGCCGGGTCTGCTTGGCCATCTCGGCGACGATGCCTTCCTTGGCCACCGGTTCGAAGCCGCCGGTATCGATGACGATATACGGACGGTCGGCGCCGCGCCCCTCGCCATAATGGCGGTCGCGGGTCAGGCCCGGCAGGTCCGCGACCAGCGCGTCGCGCGAGCGGGTCAGGCGGTTGAATAACGTCGACTTGCCCACATTGGGGCGGCCGACGAGTGCGATCACTGGTTTCATGCAAATCGTGGAGGGCCACGCCGGGCGCGGTGCGCCGGGCATGCCTCCAAAGAATCAGGTTGGTCCGACAGCCTGGCGCAACGCGCCGGGCCGGCAATCCTGTCGGGTGAAATCAAGTCGCGGGCCATGGCCCGCATGACGCATGCGGCCGACACCGCCATTGCGGCGGGTCGGCCATGCTGTCGGGTCCGGCGATCGCGCGCACCGACAGGTGAGCGCGCGGTTACCGGCAGGACGCCCGCCGTGGCGGCCGCCCCTGTTTCGGTCAGCGCTTCAATCCGGAATATAGCCGTAGACGTCGCCCCCTCGGCTCTGCACCACCAGAGTCTGGCCGGCCACCACCGGTGCGGCGGTGATCGGGCTGCTGCCGGCTCGCACGCGCGCGACGAACTTGCCGTCCTCGCGTGACAGGAAATGCAGGTAGCCCTCGAAGTCGCCGAACACCACCGAGCGGCCCAGCGCCAGCGGCATGCCGAGCGGACGGTTGCGCAGCTGCTCGTTGCGCCAGCGCTCGTTGCCGTTCTGGCGGTCGAAGGCATAGACCACCGAATTCTCGTTGGCGGCAAACAACGACACGTCGTCCTGGGTCGGGCCCACCGGCGACGAGAAGTCCTTGCCCCACTGCGGCTGGCCGTTGGCCAGTTCCAGGCAGGCGATGCGGCCCTGGAAGGTCGTCGCACAGACCTGGCGGCCGTTGATCATCGGCAGGCCCGTCACGTCGTTGAGCCGCTCGATCTCGGACACACCCTTCGGATACGAGATCGTGCTCTCCCAGCGCAGCACGCCATTGGACGGGGCCAGCACGCCCAGCTTGCCGCCGGGGAAGCCCATCACGATGCCGTCGCCGGCGAACACCATGCCCATCGCGGCGCGCAGGTTCAGCGGCGTCTGCGCGCGCTGGTAGATCCAGCGGCGCTCGCCGGTCTGCGCATCGAGGCCGAGCACGCGGGTATCGGTGGTGCGCACGACTACCAGGTCATGGCCGACCAGCGGCGACGACAGGATCTCGCCATTGATCTGCTTCTTCCACAGCTGCTTGCCGCTGGCATCGAAGGCGAACACCACGCCCTTCTCGCCCGCCACCGCGGTCACGTTGCCGTCGCTGCCGGGACCGGTGGTCAGGTCGACGTCGGTGTCGACCTTCCACAGCGTGCGGCCGCTGGTGGCGTCCAGCGCCATCACGTCGCCGCCGTGCGACGACACATAGACCTTGTCGCCGACCGCGACCGGCTGCAGCGAATACGGGCCGCTCTTGCCGACGCTGGCGCGCCAGGCTTCCTTGACCGTCAGCGTCTGCGTGACCGGCTGCAGTTGGGCCGGCGGATTCTTGTCGGCCTTGCCGAACAGCGAGCAGCCAGCCAGGGCGGTGGCACAGGCAACGACGAGCGCCTGGGTCAAGCGAACAGGGCGAGAGATCCGGGCAGCGCCGTTGGGCATCGACATCATCTGGTTGCGTTCCTGAAAAAAGGTGGGAAGCGAAATGGGGAGCGTTCTGTCAGCAATGGACCACGGCCGATGCAGCGGCCGGGCCGGTGCATCGGTGGCGGCGGCCCTGCTTACGCGGTACCCAGGGCGTCCAGCTTGAACTGGATGATCTGGCGCATGCCGGCCTCGTCGACGCCGAGCTTGTCGAGCGCCTGGCGGTAGGCCGCGCGCGCCTCGTCGCGCTTGTCCTGGGCGGCCAGCAGATCGCCGCGGCGGTCCGCATACAGCGCGACGAACGGGCTCGGCGGCTCGTTCTTCAGCAGCGCCAGCCCCTGGTCGTAGGCCTTCTCGTCGAGCAGCACGCCGGCCAGCCGGACGCGCGCCAGGTGCTGGTACTCGCCATCACCGTGATCGACCGCCCATTGCAGCTGGCTCTTGGCGCCGGCCAGATCGCCGGCCTCGTACAGCACCTTGGCCGCGACCAGCGCGGTCATCTGCCCATAGGCAGTCTTGCCGTACTTGTCCTCGAGGTCGCCGGCCGCGCGCTTGGTGCGCTCGACATCGCGGGCCTCGGCGGCCTTCAGCACCTGTTCGTACAGCACCGCGGCCTCGCCGGCCTGCTTGCGCTGCCACCAGTTCCAGCCGTTCCAGGCCGCGAAGGCCAGCAGGCAGGCGATCAGCAGCCAGGTCAGGAAGTTGCCGTACTGGCGCCACCATGCCTTGATGTTTTCAAGCTGTTCCTGCTCTTCCAGATCGTAAGCCATCTCGTGGTTTCAACCGCGTTGGTTTGTCGTCGGGCAAGCGCGCGCATCAGCGCGGCGCCTGCGTCATTGAAGGTCTTCGCCGGCCTCGCCGCCCATGCCGGCGACCATCGATTCGACCAGATAGTCGACCAGGTCCTCGGCGGGCACCGTGGCCTGCTGGCCGTTGTTCTCGGTCTGCCCGTCCGCGGCACGCAGGGCCTTGACCTGCACCACGCCGGCGGCCAGCTCGTCCTCGCCAATGATAACGGCATGCGAAGCCCCGCTCGCGTCGGCGCGTTTCATCTGCGACTTGAAGCTGCCGCTCTTGCCGTCCGCGGTGGCGTGCACGACCACGTCGAAACCGGCGTCACGCATGCGCTCGGCAGCGATCATGGCCTGCTGCGCGGCGGCCTCGCCCTGGTGCACGACATAGACGTCGCAGGCATCGGCCTGGCGCGCCAGGCCTTCCTCGCGCATCAGCTCGATGATCCGCTCGATCCCCATCGCCCAGCCGCAGGCCGGCGCCGGCTTGCCGCCCATCTGCGCGATCAGCGGATCGTAGCGGCCGCCGCCGGCGATCGTGCCCTGCGCGCCGAGCTTGTCGGTGATCCACTCGAACACCGTCAGGTTGTAGTAGTCCAGCCCGCGCACCAGCCGCGGATTGATCGTGAACGGAATATTGTTGGCCTTCAGCAGACGCTGCACGCCCTCGAAGTGGGCCAGCGAGGCCTCGCCGAGGAAGTCGATCAGCTTCGGCGCGTTCGCCGCCATCTCCTGCAGCGCGGGGTTCTTGGTGTCGAGCACGCGCAGCGGGTTGGTGTACAGGCGGCGCTTGCCGTCCTCGTCGAGAATGTCCTGGAAGCCTTCCAGATACTGGATCAGTTCCTGGCGATGGGCCGCGCGCTCGTCGGCCTGGCCCAGCGAATTGATCTCCAGCCGCACGCCGGTCAGGCCCAGGTCGTCCCACAGCCGCTGGCACATCAGGATGATCTCGGCGTCGACATCGGGGCCGGCAAAACCCAGCGCCTCGGCACCGAGCTGATGGAACTGGCGATAGCGGCCGCGCTGCGGACGCTCGTGACGGAACATCGGACCGGTGTACCACAGGCGCTTCGGGCCGTCGTACAGCAGGTTGTGCTCGATGGTCGCGCGCACTACCGCTGCCGTGCCCTCGGGACGCAGCGTCAGTTGCTCGCCGTTCAGCGAATCGGTGAAGGAATACATTTCCTTCTCGACGATGTCGGTGACCTCGCCGATGCCGCGCACGAACAGCTGGGTCGGCTCGACGATCGGCGTGCGGATCTGCTGGTAGCCGTAGGCGCGCAGCATCGCACGGGCCGCCTGGTCGAACTGTTCCCACAGCGGGGCGTCGGCGGGCAGCATGTCGTTCATGCCCTTGACACCCTGCAGCGCGCGGGCCTTGCCTGGGTTCTGGGCGCCGCCGTTGGCCGGCGCCGGATTCTCGGATGCGTTCATGGTTGTCATTCTGTTGCTGGGGCGCGTGGCCGATCACTGGCCGATCATTGGCCGATCATTGGCCAATACTGGCCGCCGCGCTCCCCTTGCCGTAGTGCGTCCGCACGTATTCGTCGACCATCGCCTGGAATTCCTCGGCGATCCGCTCGCCGCGCAGAGTCTTTACCTTGACGCCGTCGACGAACACCGGCGCCGCCGGCGACTCGCCCGAGCCTGGCAGCGAGATGCCGATATTGGCGTGCTTGCTCTCGCCCGGACCGTTGACGATGCAGCCCATCACGGCCACATCCATCTCCTCGACGCCGGGATACTCGGTCTTCCATACCGGCATCTGCGCGCGCAGGTACGACTGGATGCTGGCGGCCAGCTCCTGGAACACCGTGCTGGTGGTGCGCCCGCATCCCGGGCACGCGATCACCATCGGCGTGAAATTGCGCAGGCCCATCGTCTGCAGGATCTCCTGCGCGACATGGACCTCCTTGTCGCGCGACGCCCCGGGCTCGGGCGTCAGCGAAATGCGGATCGTGTCGCCGATGCCTTCCTGCAGCAGCACCGCCAGCGCCGCGGTCGACGCGACGATGCCCTTGCTGCCCATGCCGGCCTCGGTCAGTCCCAGATGCAGCGGATATTCGCAGCGGCGCGCCAGTTCGCGGTAGACCGCGATCAGCTCCTGCACCTGCGACACCTTGCACGACAGGATGATCTGGTCGCCCGGCAGGCCGATTTCCTCGGCGCGCTGCGCGGACTCGATCGCCGACGTGATCAGCGCCTCGATCATCACGCTCTGGGCGGGCCACGGTTCGGCGCGCCGGCCGTTCTCGTCCATGATGCGCGCCAGCAGGTCCTGATCCAGGCTGCCCCAGTTGACGCCGATGCGCACCGGCTTGCCGTGCCGGCAGGCCATCTCGATCATCTGCGCGAATTGCGTGTCGCGCTTGGCGCCCTGGCCGACGTTGCCCGGATTGATGCGGTACTTCGACAGCGCCTGCGCGCAGGCCGGATGGTCCTGCAGCAGCTTGTGTCCGTTGTAATGGAAGTCGCCGACCAGCGGCACGTCGACGCCCATGCGGTCGAGCTGGTCGCGGATCGCCGGCACCGCCGCGGCGGCTTCCGGCGTATTGACCGTGATGCGCACGATTTCGGAGCCTGCGCGCGCCAGTTCCTTGATCTGGATCGCGGTGCCGACCGCATCGACGGTGTCGGTATTGGTCATCGACTGCACGCGCACCGGCGCGTCGCCGCCGATCGTCACCACGTTGTCGCCCCAGACCACGCGCGCCTGCCGAGCGCGGCGGCGCGGCAGCGATCCGGGCAGTACGGGCAGACAGGCCTGTGCGTTCATGGGGTTACCTCGTTGCTTTGGCGTGTGGTCGACGAACGGGAACGATTCGGGACCGACGGATCAATCAGGGCAGCGTCAGGCGCGCCACGTTGTTGCGGTTGGCCGCCTGCAGATCGACCGGCTCGCCGTTGCGGGTCATCGCGGCGACACCCTTGACGTTGCCGATCACGACCTTGTACGGCGCCGTGCCACCACCGACGACCTCGTCGCCGGCCTTGGCGGTACCGCCCAGCACGACCTTGCCGCTGGCGTCGCGGACCTCATACCAGGTCGGCGCGCTAAAGCGCAGCTGCAGCTCGCCGGCGGCCGGCGTGGCGGTCGCGACAGGCGCCGCCGCTGGCGATGCCGCCATCGGCGCCGACTCGTTCGCGGTGGCGGACGGAACGGTCACCGGGGCCAGCGGGGTCGCCAGCGTGGCGGACGCATTGGCAGTACCGGTACCGGTGCCGGTGGCGCCTTCCGTGCCGGTCGCGGCGCCCGGTGCCTCGCTGGCGGCGCCGCCCATCACATGCGGCAGCACCGCGGTCACGGTGCCCGATTCGGACTCGACCGCGGTTTCGGGGCCCGACTGCGTGAACTGCTGCTCGCGCGCATCGAGCCATTGCTTGACATGGTCGACGCCGAACAGCGCGCCGGCGCAGACCACGGCCGCGACCAGCGCGAGCCAGACCCAGCGCCCGCCGGTACCCGATGCCGAAGCGCCGCTGCTGCGGAAGCGCCGGCGATCGTCGAAGCTCGCGTTCAGGCTGCCCTGGCGGCGGATCGCCACCTCGGGCGCCGGCGGCGCGGCCTGGGCATGGAACCGGGCCAGCAGCGCGTCGATATCGACCTGCAGCAGGCGCGCGTAGGCGCGCATCAG
This sequence comes from Cupriavidus sp. UGS-1, assembly GCF_021213615.1. NCBI lineage: Bacteria > Pseudomonadati > Pseudomonadota > Betaproteobacteria > Burkholderiales > Burkholderiaceae > Cupriavidus > Cupriavidus sp. UGS-1. Next base: position 60,686 of record NZ_JAJQJF010000024.1, read on the forward strand.
ACCCTTGGCGAACGTCAGATCGGGCAAGGCGTCGACATTGCCGGATTCGATCGCATCGACCTTCTGCGCCGGCACCTTCAGCCGCGCGCCGACGTCGTGGATCGACAGCCCCTGGGCCGCGCGTGCCTTCGCCAGGCTCGCGCCGATCTCCTGTGCGACCGCGTTGGCGCTGCCGCTCGCATTGGTCGAGACGGCCTGGCCCTCGGCGCGCTCGTGCTCATTCATCCCATGCTCCTTGTTGGTATGCGCTCGACTCCCGCGAGTCCGGGAAGCGCTTATGTAATTGCGTCAGCAATGCCTGCTGCGCGGCCGCGTCTCCCTCGCGGTGCGCAATGCGGGCGCCCAGCCACAGCGAGGCCGGACTGGCGAAGCGTCCCGCATTGACCTGCGCCGCCTCCACACGGGCGCGCGGCAGATCGCCCTGCTTCCAATACAGCAGCCCGAGCTGGGTGTGCGCGGCCGCATGGGTCGCGGCATCGCTGGCGGCATCGCTCGAATAGGCGCCCGCCATCGTGGCCGGCTGCGCGACTGCCGCGGTCAGGCTGCGGTGCGCAGCCGCCAGATCGCCCTGGCGCAACTGGCAGGCGCCGAGGCTGGTCAGCATCCTGGCTGTGCCACCGGCCGAGGGCGCGGTCACCGCGCGCTGCAGCTGGGCCAGCCCTTCGGCATAGCGCCCCTGCTCGCACAGCAGCCAGCCATAGTTGTTCAGCAAGTCGCCGTCGTCCTGGCGGCGCGACAGCGCGGCACGAAAGCTTTGCTCGGCCTCGGCGGGCCGCCGCAGCGCCATTTGCGCCAGCGCCTGGACGTGATAGGCGTCGGTCAGGTCCGGATCGAGCGCGATCGCCTGCCGGGCCTCATCGAGCGCGATCGCGCTCTGGCCGGCCTGCAGATAGCGCGAGGCCAGTTGCAGCCGCAGCGCGGCGCGCTGATGCGCAGCAGCCGGTGCGGGATCGGCGTCCCGCGCCTGCGGCGCCTGCTGTCCCGGCGTGCCCTGCGTACCGGGTGTGCCGGTCGACTGGCACGCGCTCAGCAGTGCCAGCCCGGCCAGAACCACGGCGGGCAGACCGGCAGGCAGACGCCTCATGCAGATCGCGCCTCCCCGCCCGGCGCCGCCACCACTGGCGGAATCTTGCCGAAGCGGCCGCGCTCGGCAAGCCGGGTGCGATCCTGCACGCGGCCCTCGGCGGCGAGCTGGCCGCAGGCGGCGTCGATATCGTCGCCGCGCGTCTTGCGGATCGTCGTGACGATGCCGGCGTCCATCAGCACCTGGGCAAAGCGCCGGATCTGCTCGTTGTTCGAGCGCTTGAGCCCCGATTCGGGGAAGGGATTGAACGGGATCAGGTTGAACTTGCATGGCACGTCGGCCACCAGCTTCAACAATTCCCGCGCATGCTCGACGCCGTCGTTGACGCCGTCCAGCATGCAGTATTCGAAGGTGATGAAGTCGCGCGGGGCGAACTCCAGATAGCGGCGGCAGGCCGCCATCAGCTCGGCCAGCGGGTACTTGCGGTTCAGCGGCACCAGCCCGTCTCGCAAGGCATCGTTGGATGCGTGCAGCGACACGGCGAGCGCGACCGGCAGGTCCCTGGCCAGGCGGTCCATCATCGGCACCACGCCGGACGTGGACAGCGTGACGCGGCGGCGCGACAGCCCGTAGGCGTTGTCGTCCAGCATCAGCCGCATCGCCGGCACGACCTGGTCGTAGTTCAGCAGCGGCTCGCCCATGCCCATCATCACCACGTTGGAGATCACGCGATCGTCCTTCGGACCGCGCCCCAGCTGCGAGCGCATCGCGAATTCGGCCATCCAAAGCTGGCCGATGATCTCGCCGGTGGTCAGATTGCGGGAGAAACCCTGCTTGCCGGTCGAACAGAAGCGGCAGTTGACCGCACAGCCGGCCTGCGAGGAAACGCACAGCGTGCCGCGCGTTTCCTCGGGGATATAGACCGTTTCGACCGCATTGCCGTTGCCCACGTCGAGCAGCCACTTGCGCGTGCCGTCCGCCGACACGTGGTCGGTGATCGCCGATGGCGCGCGGATCTCGGCGCGCGTGGCCAGCTTCTGGCGCAGCGACTTGGCCAGGTCCGACATCTCGTCGAACTGGCTGGCGCCGAACTGGTGGATCCAGCGCTGCAGCTGCCGCGCGCGAAACGGCTTCTCGCCGAGCTCGCCGCAATAGGCGGCAAGCCCGTCCGCATCCAGATCGAGCAGGTTGACGAGTGCGTTCATGACGGCAGCGGGGCTTCGGGTAGCAGTCTAGTGTCCGGGTTCAGGCCAGACAATCAGCGCGAGTAAACGTTCATGCCGGGGAAGAAGAACGACACTTCGACGGCCGCGGTTTCCGGGGCGTCGGAGCCGTGCACGGCATTGGCGTCGATGCTGTCGGCGAAATCGGCGCGGATCGTGCCCTTCTCGGCCTTCTTCGGGTCGGTGGCGCCCATCAGCTCACGGTTCTTCGCAATCGCGTTCTCGCCTTCGAGGACCTGGATCATCACCGGGCCCGACACCATGAAGTCGACCAGATCCTTGAAGAACGGGCGCTCCTTGTGGACCGCGTAGAACTGCTCGGCTTCGCCGCGCGACAGATGCGCCATCTTGGCGGCCACGATCTTCAGGCCGGCGGCCTCGAAACGGGCGTAGATCTGACCGATGACGTTCTTGGCCACGGCATCCGGCTTGATAATCGACAGGGTACGTTCGATCGCCATAAAAACTCCGAAAAATGAAGGGGTTACCAAATTGGGAAACACAAGATTCTAGCACGAGACCCCAATCGTTTCGAGAGCGGGCGGCGGCGAAACGAAAGGGGCTGCATCCCCAACATTATCGCGGCGCACCATCGCCGCGATATGGGACAAAGGGACGGGAACACCGGCGCCTCCCATCGATCCAAGGCAACGTAAGCGCCTCATCTGTTCCTCGACGGTTTCGCGATTTTTAGTGCCTCTTGAATCACTCTGCACTTGCAATCGTGCAAGGACGATGCCACATTGGCGAGGTGTCCGCCGGCGCTTCCGGCACCGCCCTTTGAATGAGGAGTCATCATGAACGACAAGCTGAATACCTATGGGTTCGGCAATGCCGGCGCGACGGCGGGAGCCGTCACCGTCCGCAATCGGGTCTTGCGCAATACCTACTGGCTGCTGGCGCTGTCGCTGGTGCCGACCGTGCTCGGCGCCTGGATCGGCGTGGCCACCGGCTTCAGCTTCATGGCCGCCAGCCCGGGCCTGTCGCTGATCCTGTTCCTCGCGATCGCCTTCGGCTTCTTCTTCGCGATCGAGAAGACCAAGAACAGCGCCATGGGTGTCGTGCTGCTGCTGGCCTTCACCTTCTTCATGGGCCTGATGCTGTCCCGGCTGATCGGCTCGGTACTGCAGTTCTCGAACGGGCCCGCGCTGATCATGTATGCGTTCGGCGGCACCGCGGCGGTGTTTGCCGCGATGGCGACCATCGCCACGGTCAGCAAGCGCGATTTTTCCGGCCTGGGCAAGTTCCTGTTCGTCGGCGTGATCCTGCTGATCCTGGCCAGCGTCGCCAACATCTGGCTGCAGCTGCCCTCGCTGATGATCACCGTCTCGGTCATCGCGATCGGCATCTTCTCGACCTACATGCTGTACGACGTGCAGCGCGTGGTGAACGGCGGCGAGACCAACTACATCACGGCGACGCTGGCGATCTATCTGGACATCTACAACGTCTTCGTCAATCTGCTGGCGCTGCTGGGCATCTTCGGCGGCAGCCGCGAATAAGCGATCGCTTCTTCACCGCCATGACGAAGGGCCGGCAATGCCGGCCCTTTCTTATTGCCCCGCTGCTTGCCGGGGCGTTCGCCCGGACCCGGCCGCGCGCTCGAACACCGCGATCGATTCGACGTGCGAGGTGTGCGGGAACATGTTGACCACGCCGGCGCCGCGCAGCCGATAGCCGGCTTCGTGCACCAGCAGGCCGGCATCGCGTGCCAGCGTGGCCGGATTGCAGGATACATAGACGATACGGTCAGGCAGCACGTCGCTGCCGGCCTGCGCCAGTTCGGCCAGCGCCTTGCTGACGGCCAGCGCGCCTTCCCGCGGCGGGTCGACCAGCCAGCGGTCGAACCGTCCCAGCGCCGCGATATCCTCCGCGCCGACCTCGAACAGGTTGCGGCACGCGAAAGCTACCTTGTGTGCCAGGCCGTTGTAGTCGGCATTGGCCAGCGCCCGCGCGGTCAGCGCCTCGCTGCCCTCGATGCCCATCACCTCGCGCCCCTGCGTCGCCAGCGGCAGCGTGAAGTTGCCGATGCCGCAGAACAGATCCAGCAACCGGTCGCCCGGCTGGGCGTCCAGCAGGCGCAGCGCGCGCTTGATCAGCACGCGGTTGATCTGATGGTTGACCTGGGTGAAGTCGGTCGGCTTGAACGGCATGCGAATGCCGAATTCCGGTAACGTATAGGCCAGTTCGCGATCGAGCGGATAGAACGGCACCACCGTGTCCGGGCCCTTGGGCTGCAGCCAGAACTGCACGTTGTGCTGGTCGGCGAAAGCGCGCAACAGGTCGCGATCGGCATCGTTCAGCGGCTCGAGGATCCGCAGCACCAGCGCGGTGACATCCTGGCCGACCGCAAGCTCGATCTGCGGCATGCGGTCGCGAATGGACAGTCCGGCCACCAGCTCGCGCAGCGGCACCAGCATCGCCGACACATGCGGCGGCAGCACCTCGCACGACGTCATGTCGGCGACATAGCTGCTCTTGCGCTCGTGAAAGCCGACCAGCACCCCGCCCTTCTTGGCCACGTGGCGCACCGTCAGGCGGGCACGGAACCGATAGCCCCAGTCCGGTCCGGCGATCGGCCGGAACACCATCTCGGGCTTCACCTTGCCCAGATGCCACAGATTGTCCTCGAGCACGCGCTGCTTGATCGCCAGCTGCGCGCGCGCGTCCAGGTGCTGCATCGAACAGCCGCCGCAGACGCCGAAATTGACGCAGCCCGGCTGCACCCGCATCACCGACGGATCGCGAACCTCGACCAGATGCGCCTGCTCGAAGCTCGGCTTGCGGCGATAGCTATGGTAGGCCACCGTTTCGCCGGGCAGCGCGCCCTCGACGAAGATCACCTTGCCGGGCGTGCCGTCCTCGTTCACCAGCCGTCCGACACCGCGCGCCTCCATGTCGAGGCTGTCGATCCTGACGGTCGGATGGGCCTGGGCCTCAGTACCGGCGGCCGACGCGTTGGCCGATGCGGCGGCACCGCCACGCTTGCGGACGGGAGCGGGCGAGGCGACCGGCTGTTGCACCGGCTCGGGAGCGGATTGCGGGGAAGACACGGCTTGAGACACCAGCGGGACCTGACGTATTGTTTTGCGAAAGCGCGATTGTAGACCAGTCGCCGCGATCGGAATGGGCGAGGCGACGGCCGTCCGGCAGAGGCAAGCGATGGAACTGATCGACTGGAACATTCAATGGGGGCGCGGCTGCGACGGCCAGGTCGACCTCGCCCGCACCGTGGCGACGCTGCGCGGACTGGCCGACTTCGACGTGCTGTGCCTGCAGGAGGTGACGCGCGGCTTCGGCGAGATGCCGGGCGACCCGGGTGCGGATCAGGTCGCCGAACTCGCGGCCCTGCTGCCGGGTTACCAGTTGCTGTTCGCGCCGGGCGTCGACCGCTTCGGGCCCGACGGCATGCCCCGCCAGTTCGGCAATCTGATCGCGACGCGGCTGCCCGTAACCGAAGTATTCCGCCATGCGCTGCCGTGGCCGGCCGATCCGACGGTCGCTTCGATGCCGCGCGTCGCGCTGGAAGCAACGGTGATGGTCGGCAGCCAGCGGGTGCGTGTCATCTGTACGCATCTGGAGTACTACTCGGCCTTGCAACGCAACGCGCAGGCAGAGGCCCTGCGCACCTGGCATGCCGAGGCCTGCCAGCATGCGGCAAGGCCCGGCCCGGCGGAACAGCGCTTCGGCCCGTTCACGCCCGAGCCGCGCCCGCGCAGCGCCATCCTCTGCGGCGACGTCAACAGCAAACCGGACGACACCGCCTACCAGAGGCTGACCGCGCCGTTCGACGACGGCACGCCGGCGTGGCGCGATGCCTGGCTGCATCTGCATCCCGGCCAACCGCATGCACCGACCTGCGCGCTCTACGACAAGGCGCAATGGAACGAGCCGCCATTCGCCTGCGACTTCGTGCTGGTGACCGAGGATCTGCTGGAGCGGGTGACGCGGTGCGAGGTCGACGGCAGCACGCAGGCATCGGACCATCAACCGCTGCGCCTGTCGCTGCGCGACTTCGATTAAGGAAGCAAGGGAACGACGAGCGCAGCCGCGCCGCCTGACTGCTCAGTCGATCGGTTCGTCGTCGGCCACGCGGCTCGCCGGCTGCAGCTGGAAGGCGCGCAGATATTCCATCCATTGCGGCCCGGGCAGTTCCGCCAGCGATTCCTGGACCAGTTCGACTTCGGCATCGAACTCGCGCGGCGTCAGCCCGCCGCGCATCATCTGGAAGCGGCAGTACATCAGGTAGGTGTTGACGACGTCGGTTTCGCAGTAGGCGCGGATCGCGCCGATCTGCCCTTGCTGGAACGCCTCCCAGACCTTGCTGCCGTCCATGCCCATCTTGCCGGGGAAACCGCACAGCTTGGCGAGGTCGTCCAGCGGCGCGCTGGCACGTGGCTGGTACATCGCCAGCAGATCCATCAGATCCAGATGCCGCATGTGATAGCGGCTGATGTAGTTGTTCCACTTGAAGTCGCGGCTGTCGTCGTCGCGGCCCTCGCCCATTTCCCAATAGCGCGGCGCGCTGACGCCGTGGACCAGTCCGCGATAGTGCAGTACCGGCAGGTCGAAGCCGCCGCCGTTCCATGACACCAGTTGCGGACTGTAGCGCGCGATCAGTTCGTAGAAGCGCTGGATCAGCGTCGCTTCGCCATCGTCTTCGCTGCCTAGCGAGCCGACGTGGAACAGCGCGGTGCCGTCGCGTTGCGTGCGGCGCAGCACGCAGGAGATCGCGACCACGCGTTGCAGATGCAGGGGGAGAAAATCGCTGCCGGTCTTTTCGCGGCGGGCGGCGAAGGCCAGCTGCGCGACTTCGGCATCGGAGAGGCCCGGCGGATGGTCGTGCAGACGGCGCAGGCCGGCGACATCGGGAACCGTCTCGATGTCGAATACCAGCACAGGCGTCATAGCACCGCGTCCTTGCGCACCCCTTGCGAAGCGAAATGCCGCTTGAGCTTGACCAGCGCTTCCTGCTGGATCTGGCGCACGCGCTCGCGCGTCAGCCCCATCTCCTCGGCCAGCTCTTCCAGCGTGGCCGGCTCGATATGGTTCAGGCCGAAACGGCGCTCGACGACATAGCGGTGCTTCTCGGACAGTCGCGCCAGCCACAGCTTCATCAGGTTCTCGAGCTCGCGGTGTGCGACCTCCTGGTCCGGCGCGGCATTGTGTTCGTCCGAGAGGAAATCGAGCAGGCTCGAACCCGGATCGAGATCGAACGGCGTATCGAGCGAGGTCGTGTGTTCGTTCAGTGCGAGCACGTCCTGCACTTCGTCGGGGGTCTTGCCGAGCAGATGCGCGATGTCCTCGAGACTGGCATCGCGTCCGTCGGTACCGCCCTTCTCCAGATGCCGCTTGGCGCGCAGCACCTGATTGAGTTCGCGGATCACGTGCACGGGCAACCGAACGGTACGCGCCTGGTTCATGATCGCGCGCTCGATGCTCTGCCGGATCCACCAGGTGGCATAGGTCGAGAAACGGAAGCCGCGCGAGGGATCGAACTTCTCGATCGCATGCATCAGGCCGAGGTTGCCCTCCTCGATCAGATCGAGCAGCGGCACGCCGCGATTCAGATAGCCCTTGGCGATGCTGACAACCAGGCGCAGGTTGCGCTCGATCATGACCTGACGCGCGGAGAAATCGCCGTCCTTGGCCAGCGTCGAGAAATGGAGTTCTTCGGGAGCCGACAACAGCGGCTTGATGCTGATGCGGTTCAGATAGTGCTGGACAGTATCGGCGGCGAGTTCGGTATGCAGGGCGCTGCGGAATTCGTCCTGTTCGGTGGCGACCGCTTCGGTCGCGCCCTCTTCCTCGTCGTTCTCGCGCTCGCTTTCGTCATCGTCGCGCGCGACCGCGTCGCCGTCGTCCGCCATCAGGTCGGCCTCGCGCAGACCTACTGTGCCCGCACCGGGCGCGATCGGTTCGTCGGTCAGGGGAATCAGCTCGGCCGCCAGGTCGTGATCGTAGCCATCGGCTTGCCCGTCACGATGTGCCACACCAGAACGTGTTTCCGGTTGCTTGGCGCGACGGGTGCGGCTGGCGGTTCCGGAGGAGACTGTTTTCTGGCGTGGCATGAACCCTCACTGTGGCGGCAAATACCGCATCGGATCGACCGGTTTCCCGTTCCTGCGAACTTCGAAATGCAGTTTCACGCGATCGGCATCGGTGTTGCCCATCTCTGCAATTTTCTGACCCCGGCGGACCGTTGCCTGTTCGGTCACGACAACCTTGTCGTTGTGGCCGTAGGCAGTAAGAAAAGTCTCGTTGTGTTTGATGATGACAAGATTCCCGTAGCCGCGCAAGGGGCCTACGTGAATCACCCGACCGTCGTCCGCGGCGAGCACCGCATCGCCGCGCTGACCGCTGATATCGATGCCCTTGTTGCCCTTCTCGTCGAAGCGTCCGAGCAGCGAACCGCGCGCGGGCCATGCCAGCTGGATCGCGCCATCCGCGGCCGCACCCGGGATCGGCGCTGCGGCGGCGGGAGCCGACGCGCCTGCGGGCGGGGTCACGCCCGGCGTGGTGGCCGGCGGCAGTCCCGCCTGTTCGAGCGGCTGGCCCTGGACCCCGGCCGGCGCGACCGGCATCGTCGCGACGCCCGTCGCCGCATTGACGTCCGCGCCCGGCGGCACGATGCGCAGCAGCTGGCCGACCTCGATCTGATTGGCGTTGACGATATTGTTCCAGGCCGCGACATCGCGATACGACTGGCCGTTCTCGAGGGCGATCCGATACAGCGTATCGCCGCGCTTGACCCGATAGTAGCCAGGGGGCGCGGGCTCGACCGGGGCGATCGTGGTCCCGGTACCGCCGGCGGTGCGGTCGATCACGGGCGCGGGCATCGGCGAGGAAGCGCAGGCGGCCAGCAGGGCTGCCAGCAGCGAGGCGGTGGCGAGCTGGCCCGCGCGGATAAGACGTTGCGAAGTCACGGTGTTGTGCATAGTTCGACTCAGGTGGTGCCCGATTTTAATGGCACAAAGAAAACGGCTTCAAGCGCGGTGCGGTGAAAGCGATGCCGGCTTCGGCGCTCGATCAGCAGCAATTGCTGCGTCACGGCCTGCCCCTGCTTATGCCCTTCGGCGCCGGCGGACGCGACCGCGACCGGCGCGATCAGCCGACCGCCGACCGCCAGCTGTTCCAGCAGCGCCTCGGGCACTTCCATGCCCGCCGCTGCCAGGATGATCGCGGAGAACGGCGCGGCCTGCGGCAGCCCCAGCATGCCGTCGCCATAGTGCAGGCGCAGATTGGGCAGGCGCAGCGCGCGCAAATTGGCCTTGGCCTGTTCGTGCAGCGGCCGGATCCGCTCGATCGAAAACACGTCGCGCGCGACCAGGCTCAGCACCGCGGCCTGATAGCCGCAACCGGTGCCGATCTCCAGCACGCGCTCGAGCGGCTGCGCGGGCGTCAGGCCATGGCGCAGCAATTCGATCATGCGGGCGACCACCGACGGTTTCGAGATGGTCTGCTGATGGCCGATCGGCAGCGCCGCGTCCTCGTAGGCCTGCGAGGCCAGCCCTGGTTCCAGGAACAGATGGCGCGGCACGGTGGCGATCGCCTGCAGCACGCGCTCGTCGCGGATGCCGCCGCTGCGCAGCCGCGCGGCCAGCGCCGCGCGCGCGCGGTCCGAGGCCATGCCGCCGCCGCCCACGCTCGCCGCGATGGTGCGGGCCTGCACCGCGCTGCCCGGC
>NZ_JAJQJF010000025.1:0-50014 GCF_021213615.1 Cupriavidus sp. UGS-1
AAGGTCGGTCCCGCCGCCGACGCGGCGCAGGCGCACGCGTTCGGCGTGCTGCTGCAATACCCGGGCGTCAACGGCGACGTGGCGGACTACCGCGCGATCGCCGATGCGGTCCACGCGGCCGGCGGCCAGGGGCAGGGACGTCCGCAACGGCGCGGTGGCGAGCCCAATGGTAATGTGATGCCCAAGGCTGGCAAGCCGAGCGGCCCCGGGCGCGGACGCCCGCGCGGCGGCAAACGCTGAGGCGCGTGCGCGCCCGGCCGCAGGGTGGCACGGGGCGAGGGCGGGCACAGTCCGTGCCCCCTTCGCTCGGCTTTGCCTTTTGTGGCCCTAGCGCGTATAATGCGAGTCTATTCAAAAAGTCATCCTCCAAGGGGATGGGCGAATGATGGGCGTTCCGCCCATTTTTTTTTGGTTCGTCCGATCGTCCGAACACGCGGAAAATCGCGATGTGGGGCTCCGCCGGAGATGACGGCAGGCAGCCGGCCATTCGCCGCGGCCTCGCCCGGTAGTTTGATGGCCATTTTTCGGAACGACAGTGCATCTGGCAGATTTGATCGAAACCACACTGACCGGCATGGGGTATGAGCTGGTCGAACTCGAACGCGCCCCAGGCGGGTTGCTGCGCGTCTATATCGATCAGCCTGACACCGGCATTGCCATCGAGGATTGCGAAAAGGTCAGCCGCCAGCTGACCCACGTGCTGACCGTCGAGAACGTCGATTACGAACGCCTCGAGGTTTCCTCGCCGGGACTGGACCGTCCGCTGAAAAAACTGGCCGACTATGTTCGCTTTGCCGGCGAGGAGGTGCGCGTGACGCTGCGCCTGCCGATCGACGGCCGCAAGAACTTCGTCGGCATCCTGCAGCCGCCCACCGGGGAGCCCGGCGCCGAGAAGATCGGCCTGGAATTCGAGGGCAAGGATGGCCCGGCGCTGCTGGAATTTACCGTATCCGATGTCGACAAGGCGCGCCTGGTGCCGGTAATCGACTTCAAAGGAAATCAGAGAAAAGGGAACAAGCAATGAGCCGCGAAGTTCTGTTGCTCGTCGATGCGCTTGCGCGCGAGAAGAACGTCGACAAGGATGTGGTATTCGGTGCGCTGGAAGCGGCTCTCGCTTCGGCCACCAAGAAGCGTTTCGAGGAAGACGTCGATATCCGCGTGCACATCGATCGGGAATCCGGCGAGCACGAGACTTTCCGCCGCTGGCTGGTGGTGCCCGACGAGCAGGGCCTGCAGGAGCCGGACAAGCAGATCTTGCTGTTCGAAGCCCGTGAGCAGGATGCCAATATCGAACTGGGCGAATTCGTCGAGGAGCAGATCGAGTCGGTCGAATTCGGCCGCATCGGCGCGCAGGCCGCCAAGCAGGTGATCCTGCAGAAGATCCGCGACGCCGAGCGCGAGCAGATCCTCAACGATTACCTGGAGCGCGGCGAGAAGATCATGACCGGCACGGTCAAGCGCGCCGACAAGAAGGGCCTGATCGTCGAGTCCGGCCGCGTCGAGGCGTTGCTGGGCCGCGACCAGATCATTCCGAAGGAAAATCTGCGTACCGGCGACCGCGTTCGAGCGTATATCCTGAATGTGGACCGCACCGCGCGTGGCCCGCAGATCGAGCTGTCGCGCACCTCGCCGCAGTTCCTGATCAAGCTGTTCGAGAACGAAGTGCCCGAGATGGAACAGGGCCTGCTGGAGATCAAGGCGGCCGCCCGCGACCCGGGCGTGCGCGCGAAGATCGCGGTGGTCGCGCACGACAAGCGCATCGATCCGATCGGCACCTGCGTCGGCGTGCGCGGCACCCGCGTCACCGCGGTGCGCAACGAGATCGGCGGCGAAGCGGTCGACATCGTGCTGTGGTCGGAAGATCCGGCGCAGTTCGTGATCGGCGCGCTGGCGCCCGCGCAAGTGCAGTCGATCGTCGTCGATGAAGAGAAGCACAGCATGGATGTCGTGGTCGACGAGGAAAACCTCGCCGTCGCGATCGGCCGCAGCGGACAGAACGTGCGCCTGGCGTCCGAGCTGACCGGCTGGCAGATCAACATCATGACGCAGGAAGAATCGGCGCAGAAGCAGGCCGAGGAAAGCGAAGTGGTGCGGCGCCTGTTCATGTCCAAGCTGGACGTGGACCAGGAAGTGGCCGACATCCTGATCGAGGAAGGCTTCTCCTCGCTCGAGGAAGTCGCCTATGTGCCGATCAGCGAGATGATGGAGATCGAGGCCTTCGACGAGGACACCGTCAACGAGCTGCGCAATCGCGCCCGCGATGCGCTGCTGACGATGGAGCTGGCCCGCGAAGAGAAGGTCGAGTCGGTGTCGCAGGACCTGCGCTCGCTCGACGGGCTGACGCCGGAGCTGATCGGCAAGCTGGCCGAAGGCGACATCCACACGCGTGACGACCTCGCCGAACTGGCGGTCGACGAACTGGTCGAGATGACCGGGGTCAGCGAAGAAGAAGCCAAGGCGCTGATCATGAAAGCACGGGAACACTGGTTCAACTGAGGGACACGTTCGCATAGAGCGCGCTTTCCGCACAAGACTGTCCCGACGTAGAAACCGAGCATTGAAAGGGTTTGAATGGCAAGCACAACAGTTGCCCAACTGGCCGCAGAACTGAGTCGCAGCGCAGCTGCCCTGCTGGAACAATTGCAGGCAGCTGGGGTGGGCAAGTCCAAGCCTGAGGACGTGGTCACCGAGACCGACAAGGCCAGGTTGCTGGACTACCTGAAGCGTTCGCACGGTCAGGCCGATGACGGCTCGCGCAAGAAGATCACGCTGACCAAGCGCGAAACCTCGGAGATCCGCCAGGCGGATGCGACCGGGAAGACGCGCACGGTGCAGGTCGAGGTGCGCAAGAAGCGCGTGCTGATCAAGCGCGACGAGACGCCCGCCGATGGCGCGGCCGACGGCCAGGAAGTGTCCGAGCCGGTGGTCGACCAGGCCGAGCTGGCGCGCCGCGCCGAAGAGGAACGCCGCCAGGCTGAATTGCTGGCGCGCCAGGAAGCCGAGCTGAAGGCCCGCCAGGAGGCGGCCGAACGCGAGGAAGCCGAGCGCCGCGCACGCCAGGAAGCGCTGGAGGCGGAAGAGCGCCGCCAGGCCGAGCTGGCCGCCCGCAAGGCCGAGGAAGAGGCCGCGGCGACGCGCGCCGCGAGCGAGGCCAACGAGGACGCGGACCGCAAGAAGGCCGAGGACGACAAGACGCGTCTGGCGGCCGAACGCGCCGCCGCGCAGAAGGCCGCCGACGATGCGAAGGCCGCCGCCGACAAGGTGCGCGCCGAGCAGGACGCGGCCCGCAAGCGCCGCGAGGCCGCCGAAGCCGAGGCCCGCGCGATCCAGCAGATGCTCAATGCGCCGGCGCGCGTGCTGAAGGCACCGTCCGAGCGCAAGGCCGAGGAAAAGAAGGCCGAGCAGAGCGGCACGCTGCACAAGCCGGTCAAGCCGGCCGGCACGGTCGAGGCCAAGAAGGACGACAAGAAGCCCGCGGTGGCTGCCACGACGGTCGACAAGAAGACCGGCAAGGTGGTCAAGGGCTCGTCGACCTGGCAGGACGAGGGTTCGCGCAAGAAGGGCGGCGGCCTGAAGACCCGCGGCGATTCGTCGGGCGGTGTCGGCGGCTGGCGCGGCGGCCCGCGCGGCCGTGGCGGCAAGCATCAGCAGGACGACCGCAGCGGCTTCCAGGCGCCGATGGAGCCGGTGGTGCGCGAGGTCCATGTGCCCGAGACGATTTCGGTCGCGGACCTGGCCCACAAGATGGCCGTCAAGGCCTCCGAGGTCATCAAGCAGATGATGAAGCTCGGCCAGATGGTCACCATCAACCAGGTGCTGGACCAGGAGACCGCGATGATCGTGGTCGAGGAAATGGGCCACAAGGCGCTGGCGGCCAAGCTGGACGACCCGGAAGCGCTGCTGATCGAAGGCGGCGAGGACCAGTCGGACGCCGAGCAGCTGCCGCGTCCGCCGGTCGTCACCGTGATGGGTCACGTCGACCACGGCAAGACCTCGCTGCTGGACTACATCCGCCGCACCAAGGTCGCGGCCGGCGAAGCGGGCGGCATTACGCAGCATATCGGTGCCTACCATGTGGAAACCGATCGCGGCGTGATCACCTTCCTCGATACGCCGGGCCACGAGGCCTTCACGGCGATGCGCGCGCGCGGCGCCAAGGCGACCGATATCGTGATCCTGGTGGTGGCCGCCGATGACGGCGTGATGCCGCAGACCAAGGAGGCGATCGCCCACGCCAAGGCGGCCGGTGTGCCGATCGTGGTGGCGATCAACAAGATCGACAAGCCCGAAGCCAACCCGGACCGCGTCAAGCAGGAACTGGTGGCCGAGCAGGTCGTGCCGGAAGAGTACGGCGGCGATTCGCCGTTCGTGCCGGTGTCGGCCAAGACCGGCGCGGGCGTCGAAGAACTGCTGGAGCAGGTGTCGCTGCAGGCCGAAATCCTGGAGCTCAAGGCGCCGGTCGACGCGCCGGCCAAGGGCCTGGTCGTCGAAGCGCAGCTGGACAAGGGCAAGGGCCCGGTGGCAACGGTGCTGGTCAACAGCGGCACGCTCAAGCGCGGCGACGTCGTGCTGGCGGGCAGCGCCTACGGCCGTGTCCGGGCGATGCTCGACGAGAACGGCAAGCCGACCAAGGAAGCCGGCCCGTCGATTCCGGTCGAGATCCAGGGTCTGTCCGAAGTGCCGGCGGCCGGCGAGGAAGTGCTGGTGCTGCCCGACGAGCGCAAGGCGCGCGAAATCGCGCTGTTCCGCCAGGGCAAGTTCCGCGACGTCAAGCTGGCCAAGCAGCAGGCGGCCAAGCTCGAGACCATGCTGGAGCAGATGACCGAAGGCGAAGTGCAGACGCTGCCGTTGATCGTCAAGGCCGACGTGCAGGGTTCGCAGGAAGCGCTGGTGCAGTCGCTGCAGAAGCTGTCGACCGACGAAGTGCGCGTGCAGATCGTGCACGGCGCGGTGGGCGGCATCACCGAGTCGGACGTCAACCTGGCGACGGCATCGAAGGCGGTCATCATCGGCTTCAACGTGCGTGCCGACGCCGGTGCGCGCAAGCTGGCCGAGAGCAACGGCATCGACATCCGCTACTACAACATCATTTACGATGCGGTAGACGAGATCAAGGCGGCGATGTCGGGCATGCTGGCGCCGGAGAAGCGCGAAGTGACGATCGGCCAGGTCGAGGTGCGCCAGGTGTTCCGCGTGCCGAAGATCGGCGCGGTGGCCGGCTGTATGGTCACCGACGGTCTGGTCAAGCGTGGCGCCTTCGTGCGCGTGCTGCGCAACAACGTCGTGGTGTTCTCGGGCGAGCTCGATTCGCTCAAGCGCTTCAAGGACGATGTCAAGGAAGTCAAGCAGGGCTTCGAGTGCGGTCTGTCGATCAAGAACTTCAACGACGTTCAGGAAGGCGACCAGCTCGAAGTGTATGAAATCACCGAGGTCGCGCGCACGCTGTAAGGCGGCGCGCCGCGGCGGCGAACCTTCACCGGTTTGCCGCCGCCGGCCCATCCACGCCGTCGGACCCATCGCCTTAGCCGGCGACGCCGCTGGCAAAGTCGTATCGCATGGCCAAGAAAGGCAATATCTCCTCCCGTAACCTGCGCCTGTCCGATCAGATCCAGAAGGATCTGGCCGAGATGATCCAGCGCGAACTGCGCGATCCGCGCCTGGGCCTGGTCACGCTGCAGTCAGTGGCGCTGACGCCCGACTACGCGCACGCGAAGGTCCACTTCACGGTGCTGGGCGCCGAACCGGCCGACGCCGAGGCGATCCTCAACGAGAAGGCCGGCTACCTGCATTCGCTGCTGTTCAAGCGGCTGCATATCCATACCGTGCCGACGCTGCGCTTCGTGCACGATACCTCGGTCGAACACGCGATCGAGATGTCCAGGCTGATCGACCAGGCCAACGCCACGCGCGCCAAGGACGAGTAAGTCCGCGGCGCCGGTGCGTCCTGCGTCGTCATCGCTCCTCAAGTACGGCACCGCTCCCCGCCGTTTCCTCTCCCATGACCGATTCCAACGCTCCACGTCCGCCGCGGCTGCCGCGCCGCGACGTGCATGGCGTGCTGCTGCTCGACAAGCCGCTCGGGCTGTCGTCGAACGATGCGCTGATCCGCGCCAAGCGGCTGCTGCGCGCCAACAAGGCCGGCCATACCGGCACGCTCGACCCGCTGGCGACCGGGCTGCTGCCGCTGTGCTTCGGCGAGGCGACCAAGTTCTCGCAGGATCTGCTCGATGCCGACAAGACCTATGAGGCGACCGTGCGGCTGGGACAGCGCACGTCGACCGGCGATGCGGAAGGCGAGGTGATCGCCGAGCGTCCGGTTCGCTGCGATGCCGCGGCGCTGAACGAAGCGCTGGCGCGTTTCGTCGGCGCGATCGAGCAGGTTCCGCCGATGCATTCGGCGTTGAAGAAGGACGGCCGCCCGCTGTACGAGTACGCGCGCGCGGGCCAGACCGTCGAGCGCGCGGCGCGCAGCGTGACGATCCACGAGATCGCGTTGCTCCGCTGCGAGCTGCCCGGCGCGCCAGTGTTCGCGATGCGCGTGACCTGCAGCAAGGGCACCTATATCCGGACGCTGGCCGAGGACATCGGCGAGGCGCTCGGCTGCGGCGCGCATCTGACCGCGCTGCGGCGCACCGCGGTCGGCGATCTGACGTTGGACGGCGCGGTCACGCTGGAGCAGCTGGGCGAGCACGACGACGCGGCGCGTCCGGCCTTGCTGGCACCGGTGGACGCGCTGCTGCAACGCTGCGCGCCGGTCACGCTCGATGCCGCCGCGACGCAGCGTTTTCTGCAGGGACAACGCATCGCCGGGCGGGATCTGCCGGCACAGGCGTTCGCAGCGCTTGGATTGCAGCAAGACGCGCTGGCGCGCGTCTATGGCGGCGAACCGCCGCGGCTGCTGGGCGTGGCCAGATGGCGCGAAGGCGCGCTGCGGCCGGAGCGGCTGGTCAGATTGACTCCCGCCGACTGATCCGGGCGGATCTCCCTCTCCCCGGCCCTCTCCCGCAAGCGGGAGAGGGAGAACCCCGTCGGTTCTCTACTGGTGCGAAGAGTCTGGATTGCAGTGGGTTTTCTTCTCCCGCAAACGGGAGAGGGAAAGCACCGTCGGTCCTCTACGCGTGCGAAGCGTCCGGATTGCAGCGTGTTTTCTCCCCTCTCCCGCCTGCGGGACAGGGGCGGGGGAGAGCGCAAGCGGCGTGCGCCATTGCGCGAGCCTCAATGCGCCCCCATCGCATCCGCCGACCCGCCTCCGCCACTCTTCGGCTTCGTCAGCCAGACGAACACGATCAGCGCGAAGAACATCACCCCCGAGATCCAGAAGATATCGTTGGCGCCCAGCATCGACGCCTGTTGGGAGATGGTGCGCTCGATCATGCCGACCGCCTGCAGATGGCTCATGCCCTGCTGCATCAGGTGTTCGACCTGGGCGTTGTAGACCGGGTTGTACGGATTGGCCTGTTCGACCAGGTGCGCATGGTGCATCGCCGAGCGGTTTTCCCACACGGTGGTCGACACCGAGGCGCCGATCGCGCCGAACGTGATCCGCACGAAGTTCGACAGGCCCGAGGCCGCCGGGATCTTGTCGGGCGGCTGTCCCGACAGGATGATCGACGTCAGCGGGATGAAGAACATCGCCATCGCCGCGCCCTGGATCAGCGTCGGAATCATCAGCGTGGTGGTGTCCACGTCGATCGTGAACCGCGAACGCATCAGGCTGACGATGCCGAACGTGACGAAGGCCGCGGTGGCGACCCAGCGCGGGTCCATCTTCGGCAGATTGCGCCCGATCACCGGCGACAGCAGGATCGCAAAGATGCCCACCGGCGCCATCACGATGCCGGCATCGGTCGCGGTATAGCCGACGATGGTCTGCAGCCATAGCGGCAGGATCACCAGATTGCCGAAGAACAGCCCGTAGGCGACCGAGATCGCGACCACGCCCGCGCTGAAGTTGCGGCCGTTGAACAGGCTGATATCGACGATCGGATGCTTCTCGTAGCGCTCCCACGCGAGGAAGAACAGGAAGCCGACCACCGCGACCACCGTCAGCATGACGATCTCGGTCGAATGGAACCAGTCGAGCTCCTTGCCCTTGTCCAGCATCAGCTGCATCGCGCCGACCCAGATCACCAGCAGCGCCAGCCCGATCGTGTCGATCGGCAGCACGCGCTTTGGCGTCTCGCGGTCGCGATAGATGACCCAGGTCGCGTACGCGGCCAGGATGCCGACCGGGATATTGATGTAGAAGATCCACGGCCACGTCATGTTGTCCGAGATCCAGCCGCCCAGCAGCGGGCCCATGATCGGCGCGACCAGCGTGGTCATGCCCCATAGCGCCAGCGCCATCGTACTCTTGTGCGGCGGGTAGCTCGACAGCAGCAGCGACTGCGACAGCGGAATCATCGGACCGGCCACCGCGCCCTGCAGGATCCGCGCGGCCAGCAGCACTTCCAGGTTCGGCGCGACGCCGCACAGCCACGACGACAGCACGAACAGCAGGATCGACGTGACGAACAGCCGCACCGCGCCGAAACGGGTGGTCAGCCAGCCGGTCAGCGGCACCGAGATCGCGTTGGCCACCGCAAACGAGGTGATGACCCAGGTGCCCTGGTTCGGCGACACGCCGAGGTCGCCCGAGATCGCGGGAATCGATACGTTGGCGATCGACGAGTCGAGCACGTTCATGAACGTGGCCAGCGACAGCGCGATCGTGCCGACGATCAGCTTGCCGCCCGACAGCGGCTGCTGGTGCGCCGGGCGGGCTGGCGCAGCAGGGGCCGCCGGGGGCGTGGGTTCGACGCCCTCGCGGGCGGTCAGGGTATCGGCCATGATCAGGCGTGCGTGGTCGCTTTCTTGGCGGTTGCCGTGGAATTCGCGGTCGAGGCGCCGGCGGTCGAAGCGCGCGCCGCCGAGGCCGGAGCCGCCGGCTCGGCGCCCTGGCGGCCGCTGTTGGTCGCGATGATGCGGGCGATCAGCGCATCGGCATCGTGGCCGACCTTGTCATAGACATCGGTCTGCATCGGCTTGCTGGCGGTGGTCGTCGTCATCGCCGCGCCCTCGGTCTTGCGCACGTCGACGGTGACGTTCATCGACAGGCCGATGCGCAGCGGATGGTCCTTCAGCTGCTGCGGATCGAGCGCGATGCGCACGGGCAGGCGCTGCACCACCTTGATCCAGTTGCCGGTCGCGTTCTGCGCCGGCAGCAGCGAGAACGCCGAGCCGGTGCCGGCCGAGAAGCCGGCCACCTTGCCGTGGTATTCGACGTCGGTACCGTAGACGTCCGCATGCAGCGTGACCGGCTGGCCGATCCGCATATGCGTGATCTGGACCTCCTTGAAGTTCGCGTCGACCCAGACCTGGTCGAGCGGCACCACCGCCATCAGCGGGGCGCCGGCGGCCACGCGCTGGCCGACCTGCACCGAGCGCTTGGCGACATAGCCGGTCACCGGCGCCGGCAGCGCCGAGCGCGCATGGCTCAGATAGGCGGCCCGCACGTTGGCGGCGGCGCGCTGCACGTTCGGGTGCTTCTCGACCGTGGTCTGGTCGGTCAGCGCCTTGTTCGACGCGAGCTGTTCGCGCGCCGCCTGCAGCGCCGATTCGGCGGCCTGCAGCGTGGTGCGCGCATGCGCGAGCTCTTCCGACGAGACCGCGCCCGAGCCGGCGATCGCCTGGCGGCGCTTCAGGTCCTCGCGCGCCCGCGCGACATCGGCCTGGCGCAGCGCCACGTTGGCCGCCAGCGAGCCGTTGTTGACGTACAGCGTGCGCACCTCGCGCACCGCCTGTGCCAGCTGGGCCTCGGCCTGGGCCAGCGCGACCTCGCTGTCGGCGCGGTCGAGCTGGATCAGCGGCTGGCCGGCGTTGACCAGCTGCGTGTCGTCGGCGCCGATCGCCACCACGGTGCCGGGCACCAGCGGGGTCACCTGGACCACGTTGCCCGCCACGTAGGCGTCGTCGGTGCTCTCGAAATGCCGCGCATACAGGGCCCAGTAGCCGCCGTAGGCCAGGCCCGCGACCACCACGGCGGCGGTCAGCGAGAGCAGCAGGCGCTTGCGCTTGCCGTTGTTGTTGTCGGAGGGTTGCGTGCGGGTGGCCGCGTTCTGTTGTTGGTCGCTCATGATGTCGGTCGCTTGAACGGTTCGGACGTTGTCGTTGTTCTTCGATGTCGTATGGCTGGTGGTCGGACGCTTCAGCCGTGCGCCGGCGTGGCGGGGCTGGCGGCCTGTGCCGGCCGGGAAGCGCTGGCCTCGTCCGGCTGCTGATAACCGCCGCCGAGCGCCTTGACCAGCGCCATCTGCAGATCCAGCCGCCGTGCCTGCAGATCGGTGGCCAGGCGCCGCTGCTGCAGCACGTTGCTCTCGGCATTCAGCACGGTCAGCTGCGTGCCCAGGCCAGCCTTGTAGCGCGTGGTCGCCAGCGCATAGGCGTGCTCGGCCAGATCCAGCGCCTCGCGCTGCGTCTGGATCTGCTGATCGACGCTGCGGATGCTGGTGACCGTATCGGCGGTCTCGCGCAGCGCATCGACCAGCGTCTGGTTGTAGTTCGCTACGGCCAGGTCGTATTGCGCGTGCTTGCCCTTCAGGTTCGCGCGCAGCCGGCCGCCCTCGAAGATGGGCAGGCGCACCGCCGGGCCGAAGCCGAACTGGCGGCTGATGCCGAGCAGCAGGTTGGACGGATCGAGCGAGGCGAGGCCCGCGAAGGCGCTCAGCGTGACATTGGGCAGAAACTCGGCGCGCGCGACGTCGATGTCCTTCGACGAGGCCTCGACGCGCCAGCGCGCCGCCACCAGGTCGGGCCGGCGGCCGAGCAGGTCGATCGCCAGGTTGTCTGGCAGCGTCGGCGTCGCATGCGCCAGCAGCGTCGGGCGCGCGATGGCCAGCCCGCGATCCGGACCCTTGCCGAGCAGCGCCGCGATCTGGTTGCGCGCCAGCGCGATCTCTTCGTCGATCCGTTGCAGGTCGGTGCGGGCCGACGCCACCGTCGCGCGCGCCTGCGTGGTTTCGACCTGGGTGTCGAGACCGGCCGACAGGCGCTGGCGCGACAGCTCGGTCAGGTCGCCGCGTTGCGCGATCGCGCGCTCGGCCACGTCGCGCTGCGCGAACAGCGCGGCCAGCCGCGCGTAGTTGCGCGCCACTGCGGTGGTCAGCAGCAGCCGCGAGGCCTGGCTTTCGGCTTCGGCGGCGCGGTCGTCCGACAGCGCCGCTTCCAGCGCCGAGCGGTTCCTGCCCCAGAAGTCGAGGTCCCAGGACAGGCCGGCCTGCATGCGCGACAGGTTCTGCCAGGAGCCGGCGCGCGGCGTGCCTTCGTACAGATCGGTCTCGGAGAAGCGCTGGCGCGACAGCGACGCATCGAAGTCGATATGCGGGTACAGCGCGCTGCGGGTGGCATCGGCCATCGCCCGCGAGGCCTGCACCCGCGCCAGCGCTGCCTGCAGATTCGGGCTGCTCTGCACGGCCTCGTCGACCAGCGCGCGCAGTTGAGGATCGCCAAACTGGTCGACCCAGTCCTGCGACGGCCATTGGCCATGCTGGCCGGGCAGCGTCTGCGCCGTCGCGAGTTGCGCGGGCTCGGTCATGACCTGGGTGGTGTGGGAATTGCCGAAGGCGGCGCAGCCGGCCAGTGCGGCGGCGGCCAGCGCAGTCAGCGCGAAGGAGCCGAGGCGGCGGGCCGGTTGCCGTGCCAGGGCACGGCGGGAAGTCGAAAGTTGGTGGTTCATGGGATGGCGACAACGAAAAACGGATGCCGCGGTCCGGTGCCGGATGGCATGGGCCGCCGATGGATTCGGGACGTACGGGACTGCGGCAGCGGCGCTACCCGGAGTTGTTGGCGATCACCCGCTGCAGCATGTCGCGGAACTGCGCCACTTCCGCCTCCGAGAAGCCGCGAAAGCGCCGGTTCAGCACGCGGCAGAAGATCGTGGGCAACTGCTCGACCAGTGCCCAGCCGGCCGGCGTGACCTGCAGATCGACGATGCGCCGATCGGCGTCGCTGCGTTGGCGCTCGACCAGGCCGCGTTTCTCCATGCGGCTGATCAGCCGCGTGACGGAGCCGATATCGGTGTTCAGTTCGCGGCCCAGATCGGTCACCGTGCTGGCGCGGTCATGCGCCAGCATCACCAGGCAAGAAGCCTGGGCGTGCGTGATATCGAGCGCGCCGACCTCCTGCTCGACATCGCGCGACAGCTCGCCCTTGGCGCGTGCCATCAGATAGCCGACGCTGTCGCAGATCCGATAGGAGGCGGGGTCGAAAGGGTAGGTATCGTCGGTGGCGGGCGCGTTCATCATTTGCCTATGCAATCTTTGTCGTGGCAAATATATGCGGCGATTGACGAAACAACAAGAACGTCAATTTGTCATTGCGGATTTCGAAATAGTGCGCCGCAAGGCCTTGCAGCAAGACGAAAGACAGGCCGAGACGCGCCCCGCAGTTTTGCGCCGCAACATGCTAGAATGGCGGGTTAAATTTTGATGCCCAGCTGCAAGCGAGAGCCGCAATGACCCGCGCAATCCGCAATATCGCCATCATCGCCCACGTCGATCATGGCAAGACCACCCTGGTGGACCAACTCCTGCGCCAGGCAGGCACCTTCCGTGAGAACCAGCAGGTTGCGGAGCGGGTGATGGACTCGAACGACCTGGAAAAAGAACGCGGGATCACCATCCTGGCGAAGAACTGCGCGGTCGAGTACAACGGCACCCATATCAATATCGTCGACACCCCGGGCCACGCCGATTTCGGCGGCGAGGTCGAGCGCGTGCTGTCGATGGTCGACGGCGTGCTGCTGCTGGTCGACGCCGTCGAAGGCCCGATGCCGCAGACCCGCTTCGTCACGCGCAAGGCGCTGGCGCTGGGCCTGAAGCCGATCGTCGTGATCAACAAGATCGACCGCCCGGGCGCCCGTCCGGACTGGGTCATCAACCAGACCTTCGACCTGTTCGACAAGCTGGGCGCGACCGACGAACAGCTCGATTTCCCGGTGATCTACGCCTCGGGCCTGA
Organism: Cupriavidus sp. UGS-1; assembly: GCF_021213615.1. NCBI lineage: Bacteria > Pseudomonadati > Pseudomonadota > Betaproteobacteria > Burkholderiales > Burkholderiaceae > Cupriavidus > Cupriavidus sp. UGS-1. The sequence goes on from NZ_JAJQJF010000025.1 coordinate 12,996, forward strand.
ACGGCTACGCCGGCCTGACCGAGGACGTGCGCGACGGCGACATGAAGCCGCTGTTCGAGACCGTGCTCGACAAGGTGCCGGTCCGCAATGACGATCCGGATGGCCCGCTGCAGCTGCAGATCATCTCGCTGGACTACTCGAGCTATGTCGGCAAGATCGGCGTCGGCCGCATCTCGCGCGGCCGTGCCCGTCCGCTGCAGGACGTGGTCGTCAAGTTCGGTCCCGAGGGCAACCCGATCAAGGGCCGCATCAACCAGGTGCTGAAGTTCCGCGGCCTGGAGCGCGAAATCGTGTCCGAGGCCGAGGCCGGCGATATCGTGCTGATCAACGGCATCGAAGAGCTCGGTATCGGCTGCACCGTCTGCGCACCCGACGCGCAGGACGCGCTGCCGATGCTGAAGGTCGACGAGCCCACGCTGACGATGAACTTCTGCGTCAACACCTCGCCGCTGGCCGGCCGCGAAGGCAAGTTCGTCACCAGCCGCCAGCTGCGCGAACGCCTGGACCGCGAACTGAAGTCCAACGTGGCGCTGCGCGTGGCCGAGACCGGCGACGACACGGTGTTCGAAGTGTCGGGCCGCGGCGAACTGCACCTGACCATCCTGCTGGAAAACATGCGCCGCGAAGGCTACGAGCTGGCCGTGTCGCGTCCGCGCGTGGTGTTCAAGGAAATCGACGGCGTCAAGCACGAGCCGTACGAGCTGCTGACCGTGGACGTCGAGGACGGCCACCAGGGTGCCGTGATGGAAGAGCTGGGCCGCCGCAAGGGCGAACTGCTCGACATGGCGTCGGACGGCAAGGGCCGTACCCGTCTGGAATACCGCATTCCGGCGCGCGGCCTGATCGGCTTCCAGGGCGAATTCCTGACGCTGACGCGCGGTACCGGCCTGATCTCGCACATCTTCGACGACTACGCGCCGGTGCGCGAGGGCGGCCTGGGCGAGCGCCACAACGGCGTGCTGATCTCGCAGGACGACGGCGAGGCCGTGGCCTACGCGCTGTGGAAGCTGCAGGATCGCGGCCGCATGTTCGTCAAGCCGGGCGACCCGCTGTACGAAGGCATGATCATCGGCATCCACAGCCGCGACAACGACCTGGTCGTCAACCCGATCAAGGGCAAGCAGCTGACGAACGTGCGCGCCTCGGGCACCGACGAAGCGGTGCGCCTGGTGCCGCCGATCCAGATGACGCTCGAATACGCGGTGGAATTCATCGCCGACGACGAACTGGTCGAGATCACGCCGAAGAGCATCCGCCTGCGCAAGCGATTCCTGAAGGAACACGAGCGCAAGCGCGCGTCGCGCGAAGGCGCATAAGCGCATAAGCGTCAGCGATACGCTGCCCCGGAAGGGGAAGGGCCGAGTCCTGTGGTGAACGGGGCTCGGCTTTTTTTATTGGGGGACGTTCGCGAGCGGGGATCGGCTCAAGCCTGTGCGGCGAGACGTTCGCCCAGACGTTCATAGACGGAGATGTGATGGAGCCCGATGCCCAGATGCCGGGGATCGTCGGATATTCCGAACTGTGAAGGCGAACAGGGCTCGTGAATCATCAGATCGATCACGAGCGCGTTTGCCCGACAAAGCTGCATCGGCACCGTGAATTCGAAGACATCGGCGTCCGACGCGAGGTTGCTGAGCGCGAACGCCAGATTGCCGACCTCTCTTCCATTGACCGAGACCGTGGCCTCGGTTTCAGGATGATGGGCGTTGACATATCCGTGCGCTTCGATGACGAGCAGCAGATCGTTGTCGGGCGGATCCGGCAGCGTCAGGCGCAGGGACGAATGCCAGCCATCGGTCCAGTATCCCCACTGTTCCGGGCTTGAGAATCCTTGCAGAAGGGCAAGAGTCGGGGCGGCCGCAATCGTCAGCGATTGGGACGTGATCAAGGAATACCCATCGGGCCTCGTCGTGTCGTGGGGGCAAAGGCGGGAGAGAAAGACGTCCTCCTTTTCCCGTGGCACCATGAAGTAATCCCAGTAGATACTGTCGACGGCAGCGCCCCAGGCCTGTCGCGAGGCAAGACGGTTCAGAAACATGTCGTACAGCACGTAGTCGTGCGCATGGCAAAACTCGAACAGTGTCCACTTGGTGTTGCCATAGACGCTATAACCTTGCATGCCGTATTCGACGCTGATCAAGGGCCGGTACTTGTCGAGAACGGCCTGTGCGCCCTGCAGGCAATCGATTTCGGCGCCTTCAATATCGATCTTGATGAAGCTCAACCCTTCCAATTGGTCTGCGAAGGCATCGAGGCTTTCGACCGCAACGATGATCGTGCGTGGGCGTGCCGAATCCGGATCGTTGTAGATCCGCTGGCGCAGACCGCTTTCCTGCGGCGAGCCTTCCGCGTATGTGAATTCCGCCGTGCCCGAGCAGTTCGATAGCGCCATATTGTGCAGCTTGGCGTTATGGACATCGAATTGTTTGGCGAGGCTTGCGTATTGATCCGGCAGCGGCTCGAAGCCGAATACGCGGCCCGTATTGGCGACCGAAGTCAGGAAGTGCCGCAGGTGCCTGCCACTATGGGCGCCGATGTCGACCACCACGTCGCCGGGACGCAGCCATTTCTTGTAGTGGGATTCCAGCAGCTTCTCGTAATCGATTGCCACGATGCCGGAAGCGATCAGCTGTCCCAGCGTGGAATACGGTAAGGCGTTGGGCACGGTTGACGTCTCCTTTTTCATATTGTTTCAATACAAAGGTCGGGCGTTGACGCGTGCACGGTGCTACCGCCGACTACCGCTGGCTATCGCCCATGGATCTCCATCGAATCGACGTTCAATGCCAGTACACGCGTATCGTCGCTGATGCCGAGCTCGACCGGCGACCGTGCGTCGGGAAACTCGAGTCTGACGTCCAGGGATCCAGGCGTCGATTTCAGGACCGACGCCGGTACGCGCAATTCTCGGGTCTCGACCTGCTCTCTTGTGAGCCGCCAGCGCTGAATCTCTTTCCCGGCAACAACAACGACAACCTGTTGCTGTTCCTGCCCCGGCTTGATGAACGGAATAAAACGCAGGCGGACGGAGAGTTCTTGCAGGGATTCGTCACCCAGCGGAATCGACAACTCCGCTTCGCGCCCGTCGGTCCAGCGGCCACCTTCGCCGGCCGTCGTCGACCAGCCTCGCTTCAGAAAACGCTCGCTGGCCGCGTCCCTGAAATCGATACGGGCGATTTCGGAGCGGAATGCGCATGTCTGCGTACATCCGCGCCATGCGGGCGCCAGCACGCGGAACCCGTCCACGTACCCCGCAAAACCGTTGCCCCCAAGGGTGCCGCGGGCCTTGTTCCAGTACGCATCCTTGTTGAAGATATAGAGCGTGTCCTCTCTGAAGTTGCCGGTCTGGATGGCGGCCAGCAGCTCGTCTTCCACCGCTTTCAGCTTGTCGAAGTCGACACGGGCGAAATATCCACCGTTGATACTCATTCGCGCATTGGAGGCCAGGAACGCAATGGGAGCGTACCGCTCGCCGCCGTCGAGCGGGAGCACGAATGCAATGCGTTTGTACTGCTTCGGAACGTCGTTCCAGAACGCCGACTTCAGCGGATTGTCCCAACGCTGCGCCCATCGGGCACGAAAGAAGGCGGACGCATTCAACAGGTCGGTGGCCTGAAAAAGCAGGATCACGGCGAGCGCTGGCACCAGCAGCCGTTTTGGCGACAGCCGCAGCAGCAGTACCAGCAGAAGTATCTCCACGGCGTAGAGGACCGGCCAGATAAATCTGCCAGTGGAGCGGAACGTCGATACGACCTTCTCGAAAATGGCCGGTACCTGAAACTGAATCAGTTCGTGCCCGCCGAACGCTATGCGATTGGAGAGCGCATATACATAGAAGATCGCACAGACTGCAACAAGCGGGAACGCTGGACGCCACGCGAACCGGGCATGCCGCCATCGGAACGCCAGCAAGGCCACGACCAGCAGAGCCAGGACGAACATGCCCGCGCCCGGGTAGCTGAAGCCTTCGTAATTGCCGCCGACATATGGCGTTTGCCGCCAGATGGACCAGATGTCGAGCGGATGCAGTGGCGACGTGATGTTGAAGCGGTAGTACCCGTATCCCTCCGACCCGACCCCCCGGACCGCAAAATAGCCCACCGAAATCATCGTGCCGGCCAGCAACAGGAAGGCGAGGCCGATCTCCATCGTCAGCGATTTCCCGGTCACTTCCCGCGCCCTCCAGGCACGCCACCGATCCGCGGTCCAGAGGCCCAGGCTCATTGCCAGCAAATAGGGGTGGACGAGCGCCGCCACGCACAGCAGCACAATCCATTGAAAGGGCGTGGCAAGCCCTCGCAGATACAGATAGAGACCCGCCAGCAGGATCCAGTGGCCGATCAATGCTTCGTGCCCCAGCAGCCGCCACAGCATCGGTGGAGACAGCGTCAGCAGTGCGGCACCGATGGCGCGTACCACAATGCCGTCGGTAAACAGCGACAGGATGCGCCAGGCAAAAAAAGCCTGCAGTGCGAAACACAGGGCAATCCAGATGCCGAAATACTGAAACTGCGGCGTCAGCACGGCGCGGAGGAACTTGAACGGGATCGCCAGCAGCGGGATCGAGTCGGAAAATACGATGGAGCTGCCGATGGCTTCGCCGTACTTGGTGTTCAATCCGATCGGGAATTGCAATAAATCGCCGTAGCGGAAGAAATTCCAGCCGATGTAGTGCTGAATGGGGTCGCCACCGCTTGCCATGATCCAGTCGACATTGGCCGGATTGACGATTTGTCCGCCGCTGAATGCGACAAAGATCGCCAGACCGATCAGTACGGCGATCCAGGAATCTCCGGTTCTTGCGGGCTTAGCCATGTCTTTTTTCTTTGAACGTCCAGGCGGAATTGACGGCGAAGGTGAACAACAGCGTTACGGCGGTGGCGATCAGCTGGTTGACGATATAGAACCAGGTCGCCAGATGCGTCAGTATCGCCATGACGAAGCCGTTCAGCACCACGCCGGCTCCCGCAATGATCAGGAACTTGGGAAGGGTGGACAGGTGGCTGCTGCTGGCTTGAAACGTGAACCTGTAATTCAGGAAGTAGTTAATCAGCGCGCCGACCACGGCGCCGACCGAAGAGGCCGCGACGGGGCTGGCGAGCAGGCCTAGTTCGATCAGGCCGATCAGGACGACATAGTGGGCGACGGTGCCGGCCGCGCCGATAATCGTGTACTTGACCAGCCGTCGCAGCATCGCACTACCGGGCATGCTTGGCCTTTCTGCCGTACTGCGCCCGGATCAGGTACAGCGGGCGCCGTTTCGATTCCATGTAGATGCGTCCGATGTATTCGCCGAGGATGCCGATGCCGATCAGCTGTATGCCGCTGAAAAACAGGATCGAAACGAAGATCGAAGCGTAGCCCGGAACATCGATGCCATGGACAAGGGTGCGGATCACAAGGTACGCCGCATACAGGAAGGACAATGCCGAAACAAGCAGGCCGAAGTAGGTCCAGATGCGTAACGGGAGACTGCTGAAGCTGGTGATGCCTTCCAATGCGAAGTTCCATAGCTTCCAGCCGGAAAATTTGGTCGTGCCGGCCACCCTGCGATCGCGCGAGTACGGTATGACCGCGGTCCGAAATCCGACCCACGCGAACAAGCCTTTCATGAAACGTCGGGATTCCGGAAGGGAGTTGACCGCGTCGGTGACCTCGCGCGTCATCAGCCGGAAGTCGCCGACGTTGTCGGGAATCTTGACATCGGCCAGCTTGTTGTGAAGCCGATAGAAGTTCGAGGCGGAGAAACGCTTGAGGAAGGTATCGGTCGTACGGTCCACCCGTCGCGCCAGTACCACGTCATATCCCTCCCGCCACTTGGCCACCAACTGGCCGATGATTTCCGGCGGATCCTGCAGGTCGGCGTCGAACGGTACGACGATGTCGCCTTGCGCTTCTGCCAGCCCGGCGGACATGGCCGCCTCCTTGCCGAAATTTCGCGACAAGTCGATGACGCGCACGCGCTCATCGGTATCCGCGGCAGAGATCAGGCATTCGAGCGTGCGATCGGTGCTTCCGTCATTGATGCACACAATTTCAAACTCGATATTGTCAATCGCTTCCAGGCACGGAATCACACGGCTAAAGAATTCGGGAATCGCTTCTTCCTCGTTAAAGAATGGCACTACCAATGACAATAAAGGGATCGACATATTCCGAGAATTGACTATTGCGTTGTGCACACTCGCGACTGGCGAGGCCATTTTGCTGCGGTGAAGCCGCCGACGAACGGACTGCTGCGGCCATGCCGCGCGAAGGGTGTTGGAGCCACGGCAGTGACTTTGGATTGCTTTTGGCGAACCTGACTGCCAAAGCGCATATCCGGCTTGTTTTTCCCTCGTTTGAATCAGGCCGTCCGATCGGGCGGATTTTCTTGTGGTTGCCGGTGGATCGTAGCAGAGGAAAAATGCCCCTCGATTTATCGACTGGCACAAAAAAGAGAATTGTGCGTCTTTGTTGGCACCGGTCAACCTACTGCAGTAGGCCGTCGCTTTAATTGTGATTTAGAAGACGTTCAACCGGGTCGAGTACGCGAACGGAGTATCATGTCGGCTACTCAAGACTAGGCCCACGCATGACCGGTATTGACCTCCAGAACAACGGACAAGGCAACAGCATCGAGCATCCCGAGGACGCCATCCTCGATAACGTAAAAATCACATTCATCGGCAATGGAAACACGGTTCGAATTGGACGGTCCTGCCTGAGCAATGTCGTCATCGAGATCCACGGCGACGACAACGTGATCGAGTTCGACGAAGATTGCTGTGTAACGAACGCCATCATCAAGGCCTGGGTCGACCGCGCCGGCCGGAATGCGGTGAAGCTGACGCGGACCCGTATCGGACGAGGCGTTCAATATTCCCAGGGACAGATCATTCTCGGAGGCGACTGCGTCTCCGTGGAAATCGGCGAAGGGACAAACATCATCGAAGCGAAGCTGTTCGCCGTCGAGCGACACAGTCGTATCGAAATCGGTCCGTGGTGCCTGTTCTCGTGGAACATCGAAATCCGCACCAGCGATTGGCATCCGATCTTCGACATCGAAAGCGGGCAGCGGATCAATATGCCGGCACCGGTCAGGCTTGCCGAAAAGGTATGGGTCGGCTCTGACGTCCGTATTCTCAAAGGCGTGACCGTTGGCGCAGGCAGCGTGATCGGCGTGGGTTCGATCGTCACGCGAGATATCCCCGCATCGTGCGTAGCGGTTGGCAACCCGGCACGGGTGGTGAGGACCGGCATCTCCTGGTCCGTCGATGCCTTGTCGCACCTGGACCAGGAACCCGTGATCGCGCCGTAGTCCCGTGGCGCGGGCCCTTACCTGGCGTCTGCGAACGTTGCCTGGAACGCCGTGGCCCGAGCCGTTTCCGCGTCGAGCGCGCAGGTAAACGTGAAATTACGCCAGCCCTTGCGGCCGCGGGCCTGGCCCTTTCCTTCCAGCACGGTATTGCCTTTGAGCGTCAGGCTTTGCGGCGTGTCGTCGCCGAGGAAGACGCGGTCGACCTTGGCGTCGGTGCGCTTCAATTCCTGCAGGGCCAGCGGGCGGCACATCACCTCGGCGACTTTCTTGGCGTCGCTCCATTGGCTCGCGACGTTGCGGTCGGCGGGCGTGCGCAGGGTGCCGATGGCGCGGTCGAGTGCCTGACGTTGGGAGTCGGTCAGCGGGCTGTTGTCCTGCGCGATGGCGGCGCAGGCCGCGGTCGCGAACAGGGCGGCGAGCAGGGCGCGATGCGGTCGGTTCAAGCGTGCCATACGAAGTCTCGTCGGGTTGGAATATCGGCGATTCTACGGCGACGCCGGCACGGCGGCCTCGGTGCCGGAGCGCGGCACGTCCAGCGCCAGCCGCATCGCGCAGCGCAGATGCACGGGCAAGCCGAGTTCGCGTTCGTGCTGCAGTACCGCGGTGAGCCGTTCGTCGAGTGCATCGCCTTCTATCGCGTCGAAGCCCAGCCGGCGGTAGAAGGGCTCGTTCCAGGGCAGGTCGCGGAACGTGGTCAGCGTGACGGCCGCCAGCCGTTGCCGACGGGCATGTTCGATGGCCTGCGAGACCAGCGCGCGGCCGCGGCCCTGGCCTTGCCAATCGCGATGAACGGCAAGCTCCCAGATATGCAGCGCTTGCCCGAAGCGCTCGGCGCTGAGAAAGCCCCGCACCTTGCCGGTGTCGTCGACGGCAACCCAGGCCGTGCCGGCGGCAATGAAGCGCAGGTGGACCTCGGGGGATAGCACCTCGTCGTCGGCGATCCACGCCAATGCCGGCACGCTACGGAACAGTTCGGCGGCGGAGCGTTCGATTTCGGGCAGCGATGCGGCGTCGCTGCGCTCTGCGGGCCGGATCAGCGCCGCCATTGCCGGAACATGCTGCGAGCGCGCGACGCCATCATGCGTCGGCGCCATCGTTCGGCGTCTGCGCGATCTCCCGGATCACGCGCGCCGGATTGCCTACCGCGACCACGTTCGGCGGAATATCGCGCGTGACGACCGCGCCGGCACCGATCACGCTGTTCTCGCCGATCGTGACGCCCGCCAGCACGATGGCGCCGCCGCCGAGCCAGACGTTGTTGCCGATGACGATGGGCTTGGCGGCTTCGTATTTCTGCCGCCGCAGCTCGGGATCGATCGGATGAGTCGGCGTCCGCAATTGGACGTTGGGCCCGATCTGCACGTCTTCGCCGATCGTGATCGGCGCGACGTCGAGCGCCATCAATCCGTAGTTGACGAAGGTCCGCGCGCCGACCGTGATGTATTTGCCGTAGTCGACGTAAAGCGGTGGCTTGATATTGACGTCCGGTCCGACGGCGCCAAGCATTTGATGCAGGACCTGCTGCGCGCTGTCGAGATCGACGGCATAGCGCGTCTCGTATTCGCGAGACAGGCGATACGCGCGGCGCGATGCGGCCTGCAATTCGCGGTCTTCGGCGATATAGAGATCGCCGGCAAGCATTCTTTCCTTCTGGCTGCGATGGTCGATCTTGTCGGAGTCGGCGTCGGTTTCGGTGTCGGTACTCGACATGGGGATGCTGATGGTTCGTTGTCGCGCGGCCGATCATATCAGGACGTCGGTTGCCGGCTCTGCCGGCTCCGCCGAGCAGCAAGCGAGTCAATCGCCGCCGTCCCCACCGCCGCCGTCCCCACCGCCACCGTCCCCACCGCCACCGTCCCCACCGCCACCATCACCGCTGCCGTCCCCCGCATCGCCATCATGGCCGTGGCCATCGCCACCGTCATAGCGCGTGCGCTGTTGGACCTGGCCATCCGGTCCGTGAATCACCAGTTCGACCTGGTCCTTGCTGGCCTTTTCACGTCCGGCCGCGACCGCTTCTTCCTGCGAAGGGTAGTGCGAGGTGGCGCCGTCGGTATCTTCGACGGACACCGCCCAGCCGCGGTCGGACGGCAGCACGTGGACGGTACGGTTCATGGTCGTCTTCCATAGCGGGCAGCGGGCGGCAGCCGCGGGGCCACCGCGCTGCCCATGGTCAAGCCGCGAGGCTTTCCTGTTCGGTCAGCCGGCGGATTTCGCCGTCGGCCTCCTGGACCAGCAGGCCGACGCCACGCCGCCGGGCGGCGGCCATCGCGAGCTGCAGCGCGTCATCGCGGGCGTCGTAGCGCAGGATCGATTGCGCCTGGCCTTCGACGGTCAATTCCCATCCGGTATGGGTGGCTTTCAATACGAAGTTGCGGGGCATGGTCTTCGGTCGAGAGCGGAGGGAACTTGCATCGTAGTGCATCGGGATATCGCCCAGTATGCGAGTTCGTCCTACGTCAGCCCTTCGAGGCCGCGGGATCGTGGCCGAAGCTGTTGCGCATGCGGATCTGCCCATCGCGGCCGTGGACCAGCAGTTCGACGCGGTCGCGCCGCGCCGCGTCGGTAGCGACTTCGATCGCTTCTTCCTGGGTGTCGTGATGCGAGCTGGCGACCGGTTCGCCTTCGCGGCTGACATTCCAGCCGTTGCCGTGCGGCGTCACATGGATATTGCGTCCTGCCATGGTGGCACCTCTTGATCAGGGTTTTCTTTCTTTCTAGAGCGGGGGCGGGGCGCGTGGTATCGGTGGCTGTCCGACAGTGAGCCGGACGCCGGATGGCACAGGCGATCAAGCAGCGTGGATGCCGCGGGTGGCGGCCCGCGTCAGCGCTGCCACCACCGCCACGCGAGCAGCGCTGCCGCCAGCCACAGGGCCACGACGATTGCGGCGCCCCAATAGCTGCGGGGCTTGCCGCGCCGCTGCTCGATCCAGTGTTGGGCCTGCTGGCGGCAGGAGTCGGCCAGCGGCGCCGGCAACGTGCGCAGCGCGCACCAGATCAGCGCGGGCAGCAGTACGATTTCGTCGAGGTAGCCCAGTACCGGCACGAAGTCCGGAATCAGGTCGATGGGGCTGAACGCATAGGCGACGATCAACGCGCACAGGCCGCGAGTCAGCCACGGCGTCGCCGGATGGCGGCAGGCGAACCACAGCGTCAGCACGTCGCGCCGCAGTCGTGCGGCCCACGCGCGCAAGGCGTCGAGCATGGAAGAGATCGCGGACATCGCCGAACTGGCGGGAATCAAGGGCGCTGGAGCGGAGAGCGCACGTTGGCAAGGCAGCGCGCATGCTAGCATGGCCCGATCGAGGTCACGGGAGAGAACATCATGGCCAAGCGCGAACGGCCCGCACGTGCGCTGCAGGACGAAGTCAGCCGGCGTATCCAGCGACTGGACGAGATCGTCGACGAAGGTTTGAAGGTGCGGGTGCCCGTGCCGCAGCCGCATCCGCGCGATGCGCGCGGCCGCAATTGGGACATGCAGGGCTTCGGCCATGTTCGTGGCCATGAGCGCGCGATCCGCGCCGTGGTCGACAAGGTGCGCGACGAGTTCGATCTGTCCGACAACCCCGCGGCGCCGCAGGATCCGTTCGCACCGGCGTCCTGATCGGCGTCGAGTCGGCGCACCGGCGGCTAGCCGGCGCACCATCACCGCCTCATGCCGGCTCGCGCGCCGGCATATCGTTGCAGGGCCCGTTGCGGCAAGGCCGTGGCGAAGCCCCACCGAGGATGGTGGGCGCGAGCGCGCGCCCACGTTCGCCGAGCGCGCGATAGCGCTCGAGCAGCGCCAGGTTCTGGCGGATATGCTGCTCGGAAAACATCGAGGTGATCACGATGCCATGCTCGCCGGCCAGGCTCAGCGCGAAATGCATCGCCAGCTCCTGCTCGCTCAGATCATTGAGCCCGAGCTTGTCGACGGCCTCGCGCACCGGCCGGCTGGCCGCGCCCGCCGCCAGGCTGTCTGGCCCGCCGCCGTAGGGCCGCGACAGGAAGCGCTGCCGCCCGGCGCCGATGCCGGTGTGCAGTCGGTCGAGCACGTTCAGGTTGGCCTCGAACAGCCAGGCCGGCGCCTGTTGCACGAGCGGCGCCGCCATGATCTCCGGCGCATCGATGGTCACGCCCCATTGGCCGATCTTGCCATCGCGCTGCGCGCCATCCAGAAAGCGCTGCAGTTCGTCGGTCAGCACCTCGGGCGAATGCGGTTCGTGGATCAGGTAGTAGTCGATGCGCTCGCTGCGCAATTGGCGCAGCGATTGTTCGAGGCAGCTGCGCGCATAGCCGACCTCATAGTTTCGCTGCGACAGCGCGACGCGCGAGGCGGCATGCACCATTCGACGGCCCCCAGGCATGCGTTTGATCCAGCCCCGCGCGAGGCTCTTGGCTAAACTGAGCGCGCGCGTATTGCGCGGCGGCACCACGCCGAACTTGCTGGTGACGGTGACGTGCTGGCGCTTGCCCGCCAAAAACTCGCCGAGCAGTGCCTCCGCCTCGCCGAAGCCGTAGGAGCGGGCGACGTCGAAATGGCGAATGCCGTTGTCATACGCGATCGACAGCGCGCGCAGCGAGGCCTTCCTTCCCACCCGGCCCAGCATGGGAGCACAACCAAAGCCCAATCGGCCCGACAGTTCCTGGGAATGCTCACTCACCTTGGCGCTCCTGCGGTCGCTACGGCAACGGGCTCGTCGATCGGTTCGACGGACGGGGGCATCCGGTCCGCCACGGGGATGGCGTCGGTCGCCATGTCGTTAGTCATGCGGTCGTCGTTTCGGTTCGCGACATCGTCTGCCAACTGTGCCGCGATGTCGTCGGCAATGCGCGCCGACAGCGCGACGATGGTCAGCGTCGGATTGGCCTGCCCCGAAGAGGGAAAGACCGCGCTGCTGGCGACGTACAGATTGTCGGTGCCGAACACGCGGCAGCGCGGGTCGACCACGCCATCGCGCCAGTGCGCCGCCATGCGCGCGGTGCCGATCTGGTGGAAGCCGTCGGCGGCCTGCGCCAGCACCGCGTCGATGCGCTCGGCTTCCGGCATCCAGTATTCGAGCCGGCCCGCGCCGGTCTTGCGCAGATGCCGGTCCAGCAGCGCATGGCAGCGCACCACCGAATCGGCATCCGCCTGCTGATAGCGCAAGTCGATGCGCAGCCGCCGCATGCCGTGGCAGTCGGTACTGTCGGCCAGCGTCACACGGCTCTCGCGCGAGGGCAGCTGCTCGGCATGGTAATGCAGCGCATAGACATTGTTCGGGCTCGGCAGGAAGAACCCGGGCAGCCGCGGCCGCGCGAAGTAGCGCCGATAGACGAAGGGTGGCACGAAGGTCGCGATCTTGGCGAGGTCCTTGCAGACATTGCGGACATGAGCGCCGCGGTCCTTGCGCGCGCTGGCGTTGGCGACCAGCTTGGCGATCGCGGGCGGCGCCAGAAAGCGGCTGATCACCGGCGTGCACAGCGCGAGGTAGGCGAACGACAGGATGCCGTTGCCGTGCGCGGGATCTGCCGGCGGATGGTTGTCCAGCCACATCGCGGTATTGAGCAGGCGCTGCTCGCGCTGCACGCGCGCGGGCACGGTGAAGCGCCGGCGCGCATAGAAGCCCTGCGCGTCGCGCTCGAAATGATAGATGGTGCGCGCCGCCTCCGAGTCGAACCGCACGCTGGCGATCTTGCCGGAGATGTGGCCCATGTAGTGCCGGCCCAGCAGGCCGCTGCGGTTGCCCAGGCGGTCCGCGCGGCGCGCATTGGCGTTCAGCAGCAGCCGCGTCGCTTCCAGTCCGCCGCATGCGAGCACGAAATGGTCGGCGACGATGCGCGTGCGCGCCGTGCCGCGGGCCACCACGATGCTGCCGACATGCTCGCGGTCGTCTGCGGGTTCGATATCGACGCAGGTTGCGCCCAGCAACAGCTGCACGGTGGGATCGCGCTCGAACCAGTCGCGATAGCGGCGTGCGAAATTCGGTTCGCCGCTCCAGCGCTCCAGATCGGAGGCGATCACGTCGCCCGGCTCGAAGCGTGCGGTGATGGGACGGCCGGCCGATTCGGCGGCGAGGCGATCGAGCGTGAAGGCGGGCTGGCCGCAATTGGTGTACTCGCAGGCGCGCGCGTAGTAGGGCGCCAGCTCTTCGTAACGGATCGGCCAGGCGGTGTCGGGCGCGTAGTCGCGTGCTTCGAAGTCGATCGGATCGAACGGGATGCAGCGCCCGCCCCACAGCCACGAGGTACCGCCGAACGCGCGCCGCACCGCGTCCTGCATCGTCGCATGGCGGCACGCATCGGCGATCTCGGCGTCGCACATCGCCTGTGCTTCGTCCTGGAACGTCTCGCCGCCGCTTTCGACCAGCATCACCGCAATGCCGCGCCGGGCCAGTTCCATCGCGCAGGTGATGCCGGCCGGCCCTGAGCCGACCACGCAGACGGTCGTACGCAAGCTCGCTTGGTGCGAGGGGGGACGCAGTACCATGGGGGTTCTCCGGCAGCCTGGCGATCACGGGATGACGCGGGACGGCCTGCCGCACGCCCGGGTGGGGCGCGAAAGGCATGGACCGGTTCGACACGCCCAATCTAGGGTTCGGGTTCTCGAACGTCCGTGCGTTGCCGCACGCAGTGTTGCGCTGCGCAAGAGAGCGTGCCAGCACGCGAAGCGGTCTTCGCCGCGCTGGTCGATCGCCTCAGGCCGCGTGTTCGAGCATGCCGATCTCGCGCGTGGCGACCGACAGCATCGACAGCCCGGTGGCGCCGGCCGCGCGCTGGTCCGCCAGCATGCGGCCGAAGCGCTCCAGCGGCGCGTGCCGCGCCTCGCGCCAGCGCTCGATCAGGCCATCGGCGCTGTCTTCGCGCACGCTGGGGCCGGCCTGCTGCAGCACGCTGACGGTCAGCGCGCGCTTGAGCCGGTCCAGATCGTCCAGCGTGGTGGTGCGCGCCAGCAGATCCCAATGCGTGTCCGCCGGCAGCGCCTGCGCGCGTTCGCGCAGCCAGCCGAAGCTCAGATGCCGGTCCAGCGCGAAATAGACGTCGGCGACCTGCGCCAGGCTGCGCTCGCAGCCCGAGGCCACCTCGGCGATATCGAGCGCGGCGACCGCGATATCGCCGGCCGCGACCTGCAGTGCCAGCGCGTCGTCGATGCCGAGCGCGGTCAGCGACTCGCGCCGCTGCGTCAGCGCGGTGGCCTCGTGCTCGGCCAGCAGTGTCGGCAGCCGCGGCGCCAGCCAGGCCGCCGCGGCGGCGTAGTCGGGGCGCACGCCGGCCGGCGCGCCGTTGGTCGGGCGTCGGCGCAGCAGCCATAGCGTGGCGCCCTCCAGCAGCCTGGCCAGCCCGCCGAACATGCCGGCCTGCACCTCGTCGGCGACGCGGTTGTCGAGCGCGTCGATGGCGTGCCACAGGCCGGGCAGTCCGAACACGTCGCGCGCGGTCAGGCAGGCGCGCACGATATCGGCGGGCCGCGCATCGGTCTCCTCCATCATCCGGTGCACGAAGGTCGGGCCGACGCGATTGACCAGCGTGTTGGTCAGATAGGTGGCAAGGATCTCGCGCCGCAGCGGGTGCCGCTGCATCGTGTCGGCGTAACGCGCGCGCAGCGGCTGGGGAAAGTAGTCGGCCAGCAGGCCGGCCACCGTCGCGTCTTCCGGCACGTCGGAGGCGAGCAGCGCGTCGTACAGCCACATCTTGCTGTATGCGAGCAGCACCGCGCGCTCGGGCGAGGTCAGTCCCAGCCCGGCGGCCTTGCGTTCGACGATCTCGTCGTCGGGCGGCAGGAATTCGAGCGCGCGATTGAGCCGTCCCGCGCGTTCGAGCGCGCGCATCAGCCGCGCCTCGACATCGAGCAACTCGGCCGCGCGCCGGTTGGCGATCGACAGCGCCTGGGTCTGGTAGTAGTTGTCCTGCAGCACCAGCGCGGCCACTTCGTCGGTCATCTCGGCCAGGAGCTTGTTGCGCTGCTTGTCGGTCATCTCGCCGTCGGCGACCACCAGCCCGAGCAGGATCTTGATGTTGACCTCGTGGTCGGAACAATCGACGCCGGCCGAGTTGTCGATCGCGTCGGTATGGATACGGCCGCCGGCGCGCGCGTATTCGATGCGGCCGAGCTGCGTGAAGCCGAGGTTGCCGCCTTCGCCGACCACCTTGCAGCGCAGCGCCGCGCCATTGACGCGCACCGCGTCGTTGGCGCGGTCGCCGACCTGCTGGTGGGTCTCGTCGGTGGCCTTGACGTAGGTACCGATGCCGCCGTTGTACAGCAGGTCGACCGGCGCGGTCAGGATCGCCTGGATCAGCTCGGCGGGCGTCAGCGCCGTGGCTTCGATGCCGAGCGCCGCGCGCACCTGCGGCGTCAGCGCAATGGTCTTGGCGCTGCGCGGATGGACGCCGCCGCCGGCCGAGATCCTGGCCACATCGTAGTCGGCCCAGCTCGAGCGCGGCAGCGCGAACAGCCGGCGCCGTTCTTCGAGGCTGGCGGCCGGATCCGGGTCCGGGTCCAGGAAGATATGGCGGTGATCGAACGCGGCCAGCAGCCGGATATGGGGCGACAGCAACATGCCGTTGCCGAATACGTCGCCGGACATGTCGCCGATGCCGACGACGGTGAAGTCGGTCGACTGGATGTCGGTGCCGAGCTCGCGGAAATGCCGCTTGACCGATTCCCAGGCGCCGCGCGCGGTGATCGCCATTTTCTTGTGGTCGTAGCCGACCGAACCGCCCGAGGCGAAGGCGTCGCCGAGCCAGAAGCCGTATTCGCCGGAGATCGCGTTCGCATAGTCGGAGAAGCTGGCGGTGCCCTTGTCGGCGGCGACCACCAGATAGGGATCGTCGTCATCGTGGCGTACCACCTGCGGCGGCGGCACCACGGCACCGCCGGCGAGGTTGTCGGTGACGTCGAGCAGCCCGCGCAGGAAGGTCTGATAGCAGGCCACCCCTTCGGCCATCCACGCATCGCGGTCGGTGGGCGAGGGCGGTCGCTTGACGACGAAGCCGCCCTTGGAGCCGACCGGCACGATCACGGTGTTCTTGACCATCTGCGCCTTCATCAGTCCCAGTACCTCGGTGCGGAAGTCCTCCCGGCGATCGGACCAGCGCAAGCCGCCGCGCGCGACGCGGCCGCCGCGCAGATGCACGCCCTCGACGCGCGGCGAGTAGACCCAGATCTCGAACATTGGCCGCGGCTCGGGCAGGCCGGCGATGCGGGCCGGATCGAGCTTGAACGACAGGCAGGGGCGCGGCGTGCCATCCGCGCTCTGGCGGAAGCAGTTGGTGCGCGTGGTGGCCTCGATCACGCCGAGGAACTGGCGCAGGATGCGGTCCTCGTCGAGATTGGGCACCTGGTCCAGCGCGGCGCCGATCGCCTCCAGCAGCTGCGCGCAGCGCGCCTCGCGCGCCGGGGCCGAGCCCGGGTCGATCGCCGGATCGAAGCGCGCGGCGAACAGCGCCACCAGCAGCGCCGCGATGCGCGGATTGCCGGTCAGCGCGCGCTCGATATAGGCGTCGCTGAAGGTCGAGCCGACCTGCCGCAGATACTTGGCGTAGGCGCGCAGGATCGTCACGTCCCGCGCCGGCATCTCGGCCAGCAGCACCAGCCGGTTCAGGTCGTCGTTCTCGATCGCGCCATCCCAGGCGCGGGCGAAGGCGTCCTCGAACAGGTCCTTGGCGCGCGCCATGTCGAGCTCGGCGCCGCCGACCAGTTCGAGGCCGAAGTCATGGACCCACAGCGGCGCGCCCTCGTCGGGCTCGATCCGGTAGGGACGTTCCTCGTGCACGCGCACGCCCAGATGCTCGAGCATCGGCAGGCTGTGCGACAGCGCGATCGGCTCGCCCGCACGGTAGACCTTGAAGCGGAACGCGCCCGGCGGCGCCTCGATCGGCCGGTACAGGTTCATCGACAGGCCGCTGCGCCGGCGCGCCTGCTCCATCAGTTCGATATCGCGGACGGCGGTGCGCGCGGGATAGTCCTCCCGATAGCCGGCCGGAAAGGAGTCGCCGTAACGGCGCAGCAGCCGGTTGCCCTGTTCCTCGCCGGCCTTGTCGAGCAGCGCCACCGAAAGGTCGTCCTGCCATCGGCGCGTCGCCGCGACGATCCGTTCCTCCAGCGCGCGCGTATCGACCTCGGGCATGGTGCCCGGCTCGCCCCGCACGGTCAGGTGGATCCGGGCCAGCGGCGATTCGGACAGCTGCGGCGTGAACTCGCAGCTGGTGCCGCCGAACGCCTGCATCAGCAGCTTCTGGATGCGCTGGCGCAGGTCGGTGTTGTACTTGTCGCGCGGCACGAATACCAGGCAGGAGACGAAGCGGTCGAAACGGTCGCGCCGCACGAACAGCCGGATGCGCTGATGTTCCTGCAGCCGCAGGATGCCCAGCGCGATGTCGAACAGCTCGTCCTCGCTGGCCTGGAACAGTTCGTCGCGCGGGTACTGCTCGAGGATCGTGACCAGCGACTTGTACAGATGGCCGCGCTGCAGGAAGCCGGCGCGCGCCAGGATATGGGCGCACTTGCGGCGCACCAGCGGAATCTCGCTGGTCGACACCATATAGGTCGTCGAGGTATAGAGCCCGAGAAAGCGCCGCTCGCCGAACAGCTTGCCGTCGGCGTCGACCAGCTTGATGCCGATGTAGTCGAGATAGCCTGGCCGGTGCACGGTCGAGCGCGAATTGGCCTTGGTCAAGAAGATCGGCGATTCGCCCTGGATGATTGCGGTCGCGGCAGGAGGCAGCGGCGTCAGCTCTTCGGCTGTGGGCGCGCGCCGGCTCTCGCGCAGGATGCCGGCGCCGGAGCCCGCCACGCCGCGCAGGAAGAATCGTCCGTCCTGCTCGACCAGCTGGTAGTCGCGATGGCCGAGGAAGCAGAAGTGGTCGTCGACCATCCACTGCAGCAGCGCGCAGGCTTCGGCCGTGTCGCCCTCGTTGCTGCCGGGCAGCCGCTGCAGGTCGGCGATGCTGGCGCGCGCGATGTCCAGCATCTTGGGCCAGTCCTCGACCGCGGCGCGCACATCGCCGAGGATGCGGGTGATGCCGGCCCGCAGCCCTTCCAGTTGCGCCGGTTCGCTGCAGCGATCGACCTCGAAGTGGATGAACGATTCGAGCCGCGATTCGGGGTCGGGCGCCTTGTCGCCGCCCAGCGCGATGCGCGCGATGCCGCCGTCCGGTCCGCGCCACACGCGGAACACTGGATGGAAGGCCGAATGCAGCGTCAGCCCATGCCGGTTGATCTCCATCGTCACCGAGTCGACCAGGAACGGCATGTCGTCGTTGACCATCTCGATCACGGTGTGGTCCGAATGCCAGCCGTGCTGTTCGAGATTGGGGTTGTAGACGCGGATCTGGGCGCTGCCCGGCACGAAGCGCTGCGCGGTCTGCCAGTGCGCCATCGCGGCGCCGTACAGATCGGCGATATCGCGCTCGGCCAGGTCCTCGGCATCGGACACGTCGTAGTAGTGCCGCAGCAGCGGCTCGGCGATCGTGAAGGTCGCCTCGGGCAGGCGGGCCCGCGCGAACTCCACCAGATCGGCCAGTCGTTGTTCGACGCGTTCTTCGCTGTCCGCTTGCATGATCTCTCCTCGGGGGAAGCCGCCGCCCGTCGTTTCGGTGCAATGCGCCGCGCCCAGTCGCAGGGCGAAGCGAGTGCCGGTGCCTGCTCTTAATGTAGAGCAAAAACACGGCGGTGGCGGGGAAGCGGAGAGCGGGGGAAGGAAGGAGGGCGCGGGAAGATTGAATCGCGCGGGCGGACCGCCGCCGACTGGGGCGGTCCGCCGATACGTCCAGCTACGTCCGGGTATGCCCGGGTGCTGGAAAGTCCCGGAATTACTCGAGCGTGATCTTCTGCTCCTGCGCAATCTTCTTGCGCAGTTCCAGTTCGCGCTTGATCTGCGCGGCGAACTGCTGCGGCGTGTTGCCGTCCGGGTAGGCGCCGCTCTCGGTCAGCCGGCGCTTGGCGGCCGGGTCCTGCAGGGCCTTGACCGCGGCTTCGTGCAGGCGCGCGACGATCGCGGGCGGCGTGCCGGCCGGCGCGACCAGCCCGTACCAGGCCATATTGTTGTTGTCCTTCATGCCTTCTTCGGCGAAGGTCGGCACATCGGGCAGGCCCTCGACGCGCTTGGGCGCCGCCACCGCCAGCGCGCGCAGCTTGCCGGCCTGGATATGCGGCATCGACGACGGCAGGTTGTCGAACTGGCCGCTGACCTGGCCGGCCAGCGTGTCGTTCAGCGCCGGGCCCGAGCCGCGGTACGGCACGTGAACCATGTCGGTCTTGGTGGTCAGCTTGAACAGCTCGCCGTCCAGATGGGAGATGCTGCCCTTGCCGGCCGACGCGTAGCTGTACTTGCCGGGCTCGGCGCGCAGCAGCGCGATGAACTCCTTCAGGTTCTTGGCCGGGACCTTCGGATTGACCGTCAGCACGTTGGGCACGTTGACCAGATTGGTGATCGGCGCGAAGTCCTTCAGCGGATCGTACGGGTTCTTCGGGTTGGTGGCGGGGTTGGTCGCCATCGTGCTGACCGTGGCGATGCCGATCGTATAGCCGTCGGGCGCGGACTTGGCCAGCGCGTCGGCGCCGATCGCGCCGCCGCCGCCGCCCCGGTTCTCCACCACCACGACCTGGCCCAGCGCGCGGCCCAGTGCATCGGACACGGCGCGGGCGACGATATCGGTCGTGCCGCCGGCGGCGAACGGAACGATCAGCCGCACCGGCTTGTTGGGATAGTTGCCCTGGGCATGCGCGGCGCCATGGGTCAGGCCGAATGCGGCCAGGCAGGCTGCCACGCTGGCGGTCAATGCGGATTTCAAGAATGCCTCCATCTGTTGCGTTGGCCGGCGCGCCGCGCAAAGGCGGGGCGCCGGTCGGGTTCGGGCATGGTTCCGTATTGCGGAACTTGGTTTCGTAATATGCCCGGACCGGCATTCAACCCGGAAAGGCGTGGCGGGGATATCCGTAACAACCCGTAACAGGGCGCGTACCCGGATGGCCGACGAAAGGAAGGAGGCAAACAAAAAGGCCGGGCTGCGATGCAGTCCGGCCTTTCGAGGAATTTCGCTGGTGGGGCGTGAGTGACTCGAACACTCGACCTACGGATTAAGAGTCCGCTGCTCTACCAACTGAGCTAACGCCCCAACGAA
Source organism: Cupriavidus sp. UGS-1 (assembly GCF_021213615.1). Classification (NCBI taxonomy): domain Bacteria; kingdom Pseudomonadati; phylum Pseudomonadota; class Betaproteobacteria; order Burkholderiales; family Burkholderiaceae; genus Cupriavidus; species Cupriavidus sp. UGS-1. Next base: position 33,376 of record NZ_JAJQJF010000025.1, read on the forward strand.
GTCCGCTATTCTAGCGTGGACCTTGCGGGTTTGCAAGCACCGAAGCGATGCCGGCGGCGCCTGGCGGGGCCGGCATCGCGCACGCGGCTACAATGCCCCGCTGTCCGCGCGGCCCGCGCCGCGCCGCCGTTCTCCGGAGACCTGGTCCGATGCATGCCCGCGTGTTGCGCTATCTCGATGAAGTGGTCCGCCGCGGTTCCATCCGCAAGGCGGCCGAAGCGCTGCACGTCGCGCCGACCGCGATCAACCGGCAGATTCTCGATCTGGAGGCGGAGCTGGGCGCGCCGCTGTTCGAGCGGATCCAGCGCCGGCTGAGGCTGACGCCGCTGGGCGAGATGGTGCTGGCCCACGTGCGGCAGACGTTGCGCGAGCATGACGCGCTGCGCGAGCGGATCGCGGCGTACAACGCAGGACAGCAAGGCATCGTCACGGTGGCGACTACCGCCGGGCTGGCCGGCTCGCTGCTGCCTACGCTGATTCACGATTTCCGCCGCCGCCATCCCGGCATCGTGGTGCGCGTGCTCGACCTGCCGGTGGCCGAGATCGTTGCCGCGCTGGCCGAGGGCGACGCCGACCTGGGGCTGGGCTACGACCTCGCGCCGACCCCGGCGTTCGCGACGCTCGCCGCGGGCGAATGGCCGATCGGCGCGGTGGTCGCGCCCGGGCACCCGCTGGCCGAGCAGTCGTCGGCGCTGCTCGCCGAGTGCGTCGGCTATCCGCTGATCCTGCCGGTCGCGTCGATGTCGATCCGCGGCCTGCTCGACGACGCCTTCGTCCGTGCGGCGATCCCGGTGCCGCCGGCGGTCGAGGCCGGTTCCACCGTACTGATGCGCCGGCTCGTGATGCTGGGTACCGGCATCGCGCTCCTCAATCCGCTCGACGCGATCGACGAACTGGAGGCCGGCACGCTGCTGTTCGTGCCGCTGCGCGATCCGGCCTTGCCGCTGCAACGGCTCACGCTGTTCGCGCGGGCACGGGGCACGCTCGATTCGGCGGCGGCATTGATGGCCGAGCGGATCGGGGGCGCGCTGAAGGCGTTGTCGGGCGGCGCTCGGCGCTAGCGGGGCCCTCGGTCGCCGATAGCCTCCCTTCGCATTAGCCTCCCTTCGCATTGGCGGGATCGCACCGGTGTGCACGCAATGTGCACACCGTAGGCGCAAATCGGCGCTATCGCGCCACGGCCGCTCGCCGTAGACTGGCGCCCGCTGTCCGACCCGCCAAGGAGACCCCCGCTATGACGCTGATCCTGACCCATGCCGACGTTCTGGTGACGATGGACGCGAACCGCCGCGAGATTGCCGACGGCGCGCTGGTCGCCGACGGGCCGGCAATCCAGTGGGTCGGCGCGACCGCCGATCTGCCGGCCGCCTGGCGCGCACGCATCGACGATGGCAGCGCACAGGTGCTCGACATGCGCGGCCATGTGGTGCTGCCCGGCCTGGTCAATACCCACCACCACATGTACCAGAGCCTGACGCGCGCGGTGCCCGCCGCGCAGGATGCGGAACTGTTCGGCTGGCTCGGCGAGCTGTACATGCGGTGGGCCAACCTGACGCCGCCGATGATTGCCGCGTCGACCCGCACCGCGATGGCCGAGCTGATGCTGTCGGGCTGCACGACCACCAGCGACCATCTCTATCTGTATCCGAATGGTTCGCGGCTGGACGATGCGATCGAGGCGGCGGCACAGATGGGCATGCGCTTCCATGCGGCGCGCGGTTCGATGAGCGTGGGACGCAGCAAGGGCGGGCTGCCTCCGGATGCGGTGGTCGAGCAGGAGGAGGCGATCCTGCGCGACAGCCAGCGGCTGATCGAGCAGTACCACGATGCGTCGCGCCACGCGATGCTGCGCGTGGTGCTGGCCCCGTGCTCGCCGTTCTCGGTATCGCGCGAACTGATGCGCGAGTCGGCGGCGATGGCGCGTCACTATGGCGTGTCGCTGCATACCCATCTGGCCGAGAACGACAACGACGTCGCCTATTCGCTGGAGCGCTTCGGCATGACGCCGGCGCAGTACGCCGAGGACCTGGGCTGGGTCGGACACGATGTCTGGCACGCGCACTGCGTCAAGCTCGACGCGGACGGCATCGCGCTGTTCGCGCGCACCGGTACCGGCATTGCGCACTGTCCCTGCTCGAACATGCGGCTGGCTTCGGGCATTGCGCCAGTGCGCGCGATGCGCGACGCCGGCGTGCCGGTCGGGCTCGGCGTCGACGGCAGCGCATCGAACGACGGCGCGCACATGCTGGGCGAGGCGCGGCAGGCCATGCTGCTGCAACGGGTGGGCTATGGACCGGCGGCGATGGGCGCGCGCGAGGCGCTGGAGATCGCCACGCTGGGCGGCGCCAGGGTGCTGAACCGCGACGATATCGGCGCGCTGGCGCCGGGCATGTCGGCCGACTTCGTCGCCTTCGACATGTCGGCGGTCGGCTATGCCGGCGCCGGGCACGATCCGGTTGCCGCGCTGGTGTTCTGCACGCCGGGAACCGTATCGACCAGCGTGATCAACGGCAGGGTGGTGGTGCGCGACGGTGTGCTGCTGAGCGCCGATCTGCCGACGGTGCTGACCGAGCATCGGCGCATGGCGCGGGAATTGGCGGCGGCGCGGCGCTGAACGCCGGCGCTGGCCGCGGCGACGACATGGCTCCCGCGATTCGCGCCCCAAACAAAAAGGCCGGCGCTGCGAAGCAGCCCGGCCTTTTCTACAATATTCGCTGGTGGGGCGTGAGTGACTCGAACACTCGACCTACGGATTAAGAGTCCGCTGCTCTACCAACTGAGCTAACGCCCCAACGAAGTCCGAGATTCTAGCATCATTTGAAAAGTTGTCAAATGCTGGCACGGAAACTCGCTTCGTTCCCCGTGACGAAATTTGCGCGCGCCGACGGAACTCGGCATGGCGGCGGCAGTCTCGCAGATGACCGATTGCCGCAAAGGACTTTTCTGCGACGTCGGCGGGACCCATGTTAGGATGCCCACTCACTTGCAATGGAGGGCTGTACCGATGGAGATCAAATTCCAGGAGCAAGATCGTTATGACATCAATAACGAAGGCTTGCTGTTTCACGCCATTGTCGACGGCCAGAAGGTGACCTGCGTGGTCACGCGCGAGGCATTGTGGGAAGGCTTCAGCGCCGATCAGGTGCTGTCGCTCGAAGAAGCATTCCGCGCCGGTCGCGATACCATCGAACGCGCCGCAGTCGTGTTGATCGAACAGGGCGTGCCGCAGCCCATCGTGGTCAAGCGCGCGCACGTGGCGCCCGTCTGAGCAGGGGCGCCCGCACCGGGCCGCTACGGTCCGGGCAACAGGGCGCGCTGCGGCTGGACCCAGTCTGGCGCCGGTTTCATGCCGGCGTTTTTCATTTCCGCTTCACCGCTTCCACGGCTTCCATCGCATCCACCGCTTCCACCGCGCCACCCGCGGGATCATGCGGACATTCCTCGAACACCCGCACCGTACACGTCGCGCAAATGCTCGGGTCCAGCGTCGGCACGATGTTGTGCAGGGCGTGCCGCTTGGTGGCAAAGATATGGTCCTCGCCGAGCTTGGCGATAAAGCCGGTCTGCGCCCAGGTCTGCAGCACCTGCGAGCGCGGGCGATGGAAATAGAGATCGCCGCCCAGCGCGCGGCGCTCGGCCAATTCCGCCTCCCACATTTCCGCGCCGGCCAGGTCGATGAAGTTCATGCTCTTGGTCATCGCCAGCAGCCGGGTCTGCGTCGGCATCTGCGCGCGCGCCTCGTGCAGCCGGTCGGTCACGTACTGCACCGCGCCGAAGAAGATCGCGCCTTCCATCCGGATCAGTTTCAGCTGCGGGCATTCGGGCTGGGGGCGGCGCAGTTCGTCCAGCGGCGTGAAGCGGCGGTCGGGATCGTCGGCGTCGGGCACCAGCGTGCGCACGGCGGGCCGCGAGGTGCGGTACAGATAGGCGACCAGCGACAGCACGGTGCCGAGCAGCACCGCCATTTCCAGCCGGATTACCAGCGTGGCGGCGAAGGTGCCGAGCGCGATCGCGAACTCGGTGCGCGAGAGCCGCGCGATGCGGCGCAGGCGGGCGAAATCGAACAGGCCCCAGGCCACCAGTAGCAGCATCGCGGCGATCGCCGCCAGCGGAATCTGCGCCAGCAGCGGCGCGCTGACCGCGACCAGCGCGACCAGCAGCAGGGCGGAGAACACGCTGGCCAGCGGCGTCTGCGCCCCGGCCTCGAAATTCGGCATCGAGCGGTTCAACGAGCCGCAGGAGATATACGCCGAGAAGAAGCCGCCGGCGATATTGGACAGCCCCTGGCCGATGAATTCGCGATTGGCGTCGATGTGCTGGCCCGAGCGCAGCGCGACGGCCTTGGCGATCGAGATCGATTGGCCGAGCGCGACGATGGTCAGCGCCGACGCGATGCCGAGCAGATCGGACAGCCGGTCCCACGGAATATCCGGAATGCGGAAGGGCGGCACCGCGGCGGGAATCGGACCGACCACGTCGACATGGTGGGCGCCGCCCCAGCCGCTGCGATTCAGCAGCCAGGCGCACAGGAAGCCGGCCAGCAGCCCCAGCAGCATGAACGGCAGCCGGCGGGAGACACGCTTGACCGCCAGCGTGACGGCCAGCGTCACCGCGCCGACCGCCGCCGCGCTCCAGTTGATCGTGGCGGCCTGCTCGAACAGGTGACGCACGACGCCGAACGCGCTGGTACCGGTCGGCACCTGCAGTCCGAACAGATCCTTCAGCGCGTATAGCGCGATCAACGACGCCGCGCCGCAGGTAAAACCGAGCAGCACCGACGGCGAGATGAAATTGGCGAGCGAACCGAGCCGCAGCGTGCCGACCGCGAACTGCAGCACGCCAACCAGGATCGTGACGACCAGCGCCAGATTGATGTACTCGGGGCTGCCGGCGAAGGCGATCGGGCTCAGCATCGCGAACAGCGCCAGCGAATTGGCGTTGGTGGGGCCCGACATCACGTGCCAGCTCGAGCCGAACAGCGCGGCAACGATGCAGGGCACCACCGCCGCGTAGATGCCGTATTGCGGCGGCAGTCCGGCCAGCGTGGCGAAGGCCACGCCCTGCGGCAGCACCAGCACCGCGCCGAGCAGGCCTGCCAGCATGTCGGCGCGCAGCGTCGCTGCGCTGACGCGATGGCGCCAGGCCGGCAGCAGCCGTTGCCAGCCGCGGGCGGGGCGGTTCGCCGCCGGCGCGGTCACCGGGTGGTCGCGGGAACGATGTCCCGCGGCAGGTCATGGGCGCCGGCGCCGATCGTCAGGCAGGCGGGAGCAAAGGCGAAGGAAGGGAACGGTTGCACGGCTTGCATGGCGGGCGGGAGGGGCTGCGCACGGGCTCGTGGGCCGGTGCGTCGCTGGTGTCTCTGCCCCGCATGATAAGCGATGCCGCCGCCATTCGAAAAACTTCGCCCGGGGCGGGCGATGTGCCGGAAGCGCTGAAGCTCAGCCCAGCCGCATCGTCGCGACGACCGGCGTATGGTCCGACGGCTGTTCCCATTTGCGCGGCGTGCGGTCGATCGTGCAGTCGGTGCAGCGCTCGCGCAGCGCCGGCGACAGCAGGATATGGTCGATGCGCAGGCCGGCATTGCGGCGGAATGCCAGCATCCGGTAGTCCCACCACGAGAAGCTCTTTTCCGGCTGCTCGAACAGCCGGAAGGCATCGGCGAAGCCCAGTTCGAGCAGCGTCTGGAAGGCGGCGCGCTCCGGCGGCGAGACCAGGTTCTGGCCTTCCCACTTGGCCGGGTCGTGCACGTCGCGATCCTCGGGCGCGATATTGAAGTCGCCCAGCAGCGCGAGCTTCGGATAGCGCTGCAGTTCCTCGCGCAGCCACGCGGTCAGCGCCTCGAGCCAGCGCAGCTTGTAGGCGAACTTGTCGCTGTCGGGCGCCTGCCCGTTGGGGAAGTACGCGCAGACCAGGCGCACGTCGCCATAGGTGCCGGCGACCACGCGCTGCTGCTCGTCCTCGAAGCCCGGGATATTGCGCACCACGTCGGCGGCGGGCGGCATCGTCGTGTTGCGCGCCAGGATCGCCACGCCGTTATAGGTCTTCTGGCCGACGAAGATGCTGTGGAATCCGGCACTCTCCAGTTCCGCCAGCGGGTACTTGTCCTCGGGCAGCTTCAGTTCCTGCAGGCACAGCGCGTCGATCGGCGTATCGGCTTTCTCCTGCGCGATCAGCCAGTCGAGCACCTGCGGCAGCCGGATCTTCAGCGAGTTGACATTCCACGAGGCGATCCGCAGCGTGGACGGTGCGGTGGCGGGCAGCGGCGGCGGCAGCGTGCTGCCGGGCGCGGGCGCCGCCGCGGCGCCGTCGATGCCGGCCAGCAGGTCGTCGGGCGCGCCGCTCATGCCGCCATCCCGCCGTGGCGCAGCAGCGCATCGATCTGCGGCGGCCGGCCGCGGAACGCCGTGAACGACTCCATCGCCGGACGGCTGCCGCCGACCGACAGGATCTCGCGGTGATAGCGCGCGCCGGTCTCGCTGTCGAGCACGCTGCCGGTCAGCTGCGCGGCTTCCTCGAAGGCGGCGTAGACATCGGCGGACAGCACCTCGGCCCACTTGTAGCTGTAGTACCCCGCCGCATAGCCGCCGGCGAAGATATGGCTGAAAGTATTGGGCCAGCGCGACAGCGGGTACTGCGGCACCACGTGGATGCGGTCGTTGATCTCGCGCGACAGCTCGAGTACCGACTTGTCGCCGTCCGGATCGAAGTCCGTGTGCAGATGCATGTCGAACGCCGAGAACACGATCTGGCGCAGCGTCATCATGCCGTTCTGGAAATTCTTTGCCGCCAGCATGCGCTCGAACAGCGCGCGCGGCAGCGGCTCGCCGGTATCGACGTGGCGCGTCATGTCGGCCAGCACCTCGTATTCCCAGCAGAAGTTCTCCATGAACTGCGAGGGCAGCTCGACCGCATCCCATTCGACGCCGTTGATGCCGGACACGCCCAGCTCGCCGACCTGGGTCAGCATATGGTGCAGGCCGTGGCCGAACTCATGGAACAGCGTGATGACCTCGTCGTGCGTGAACAGCGCCGGCTTGTCGCCGACCGGCGCCGAGAAATTGCAGGTCAGGTAGGCGACCGGCGTCTGCACGGTGCCGTCGCCGCGCTCGCGGCGGCCGCGCGCGTCGTCCATCCAGGCGCCGCCGCGCTTGCCTTCGCGCGCGTACAGGTCCAGGTAGAACTGCGCGAGCAGTGCACCGTCCGGGCTGGTCACCCGATAGAAACGCACGTCCTTGTGCCAGGTCTGCGCCTCGTCTGGCGCGATGCGCACCGAGAACAGCTTCTGCACGACGCCGAACAGGCCTTCCAGCACCTTGGGCTCGGGGAAGTATTGCTTGACCTCGTGCTCCGAGAACGCATAGCGCTGCTGGCGCAGCTTCTCGGAGGCATAGGCGACGTCCCACGGCGCGAGCTCGGCCAGGCCCAGCTCCCTGGCGGCGAACTCGCGCAGCTCGGCCCAGTCGCGCTCGGCATAGGGCCGCGCCTTGGCGGCCAGTTCGTCGAGGAAGCGCAGCACCTCCGCCGGCGAATCGGCCATCTTGGGCACCAGCGACACCTCGCCGTACGAGCCGTAGCCCAGCATGCGGGCCTCTTCGCGGCGCAGCGTCAGCTGCTCGCGCATATTGGCGGTATTGTCCCAGTCGGCCTGTCCGGTGCCGTACTGCGGGCTCAGCTCGGAGGCGCGCGTGACGTTGGCCTCGTACAGCGTCTGGCGCAGCGCGCGGTCGTCGGCGTACTGCAGCACCGGGAAATACGACGGGAAATGCAGCGTGAACTTCCAGCCTTCCTTGCCGTCCTTGGCCGCCGCCTCGCGAGCAGCCTCGAGCGTGTCGGGCGGCAGGCCGGCCAGGCGCGCCGGATCCTCGATCACCAGCGAGTAGGCGTTGGTCGCGTCCAGCACGTGGTCGGAGAAGGCCTTGCCCAACTGGGCCTGCTGCTCCTGGATCTCGGCGAAACGCGGCTTCTGGTCCTCCGGCAGCTCGGCGCCGCCGAGGCGGAAGCCGCGCAGCTCGTTGTCGAGCAGCTGCCTGCGAGCCGGGCTCAGCGTCGCGTACTCGGGACTGGCGGCCAGCGCCTTGTACTTTTCGTAGAGCGCCAGATTCTGGCCCAGCGACGACCAGAACTCGGTCATGCGAGGCAGGTTCTCGGCGTGGGCCTGGCGCAGCGCCGGCGTGTCGGCGACCGAGCTCAGGTGGCCCACCACGCCCCAGGCCCGGCCCAGCGGCTCGGTGGCCTGCTCGAGCGTGTCGACGGTCTCGGCCCAGCTGGCGGGCCGGGCCGGGTCCTCGACCAGCGCGACGGCGCGTTGCGCCGCATCCAGCAGCACGTCCAGCGCCGGGCCGATATGCTCGGGGCGGATCTCGGCGAAGCGGGGCAGGTCGCTGAAATCCAGCAACGGGTTGGCGGCGTTGTTGTCGGCTTGATCCATGGCTTTCTCGTTGGCGTGGCGTTGACGTTCGCGTTGACGTTCGGATATTCCGCAACTTGGGGCATATCCGCGATTTTCCAGCGGTTTCCCGACGGCTTGCCGGCAGCGTCCCGGCGCGGTCTGCGCTGAGTGTACCGGCGCTCGCCTCAGCCTGCCGCGCGCTCGGCCGCCTCCAGCGTATTGACCAGCAGCATCGTGATCGTCATCGGGCCGACGCCGCCCGGCACCGGCGTGATATAGCCGGCCACTTCACGCACGCCGGCGAAGTCCACGTCGCCGCACAGCTTGCCGGCGTCGTCACGGTTCATGCCGACATCGATGACCACCGCGCCGGGTTTGACCATGTCGGCCGTGATGATGTTGCGGCGACCGACCGCGGCGACGATCACGTCCGCCTCGCGGGTGTGCGCCGCAAGATCGCGGGTCTTGCTGTTGCAGATCGTTACCGTGGCGCCGGCCTGCAGCAGCAGCATCGCCATCGGCTTGCCAACGATGTTGGAGGCGCCGACGACGACCGCGCGTGCGCCGCGCAGCGGGTACTGGATCGACTCGAGCATCTTCATGCAGCCATAGGGCGTGCAGGGGCGGAACAGCGGCGCCCCGGTCATCAACGCGCCGGCGTTGGCGACGTGGAAGCCGTCGACATCCTTCTCCGGGGCGATCGCCTCCAGCACCTTGTGGCTGTCGATGTGCTTGGGCAGCGGCAGCTGCACCAGGATGCCGTGGATCTTCGGATCGCGATTCAGTTCGTCGATGCGGGCCAGCAGGTCGGTCTCGGACAGATCGGCCGGATAGCGGTCCAGCGACGAGAAGAAGCCGTTGTCCTCGCACGCCTTGACCTTGTTGCGGACATAGACCTGGCTGGCCGGGTCCTCGCCGACCAGGACCACGGCCAGCCCCGGCTGGTGACCGCGTTCGGTCAGGCGGGCGGCGCGCTGGGCGGCTTCGGAACGGATTTGCTTGGCAAGGGCGTTGCCGTCGATCAATTGGGCAGACATGGGCGGGGACGCAGAGCGGCTGGGAGGTGGAAATCAGGAGCGACGCCATCGGCTGGCGCATCGGGACGGGCCGGCCGGGTCGCAGGGGTGACATTATAAGGTGTCGCGCTGCGGCGGCATCCTCGCACGGCGCCACGGGGCGGTGCAAAACGAACTGGCCAGCGCCGGCGAGATGCCGGCCGCTGGCCAGTGGGGTGTCCGGGAAGAGGGGAACGCGGAAGGCGGCAGGCGAGAGCCGATCTGCCGCCGCGGATCAGCTGTTGCGCGACAGCGCCAGCCGCAGCAGGTCGGCCACGGTATTGACGTTCAGCTTTTCCATGATGTTGGCGCGATGCGCCTCGACGGTCTTGATCGAGATGCCGAGGTCGTCGGCGATCTGCTTGTTCAGCCGTCCGGCGACGATGCGCTCGAGCACCTGCTGTTCGCGCGTGGTCAGCTTGCCCAGCAGGTCCTGCGCGGCGCGCTGCTCGCGCGCGGCCGAGTGGTCGGCCCGGGCCTTCTGCAGCATCCGCTCGACCAGCGCGCGCAGCTCGGATTCGTCGAACGGTTTCTCGATGAAGTCGATCGCGCCTTTCTTCATCGTCGATACCGCCATCGGCACGTCGCCGTGGCCGGTGATGAAGACGATCGGCAGATGGATGTTCTCCGCGATCATGCGCTCCTGCAGTTCCGGGCCGCTCATGCCCGGCATCCGCACGTCCAGGATCAGGCAGGAGACCTGGTTGGCATCGTAGGCGGCCAGGAATTGCTCGGCGCTGGCGAAACTGCGAACCTGGTAGCCATTGCCCTCCAGCAGCCAGGTCAGCGAGTCGCGCATCGCTTCATCGTCGTCGACGATGAAGACGGTCTCGCCGCGGTGGGGAGTGGGGTTTGGCGCTACGGTCATGAAGTCTCCTGATGCTGCGTCTGTGCGATTCGGCTAGTGTAACTCCGGCCGCCTGCGCCGCACACCCGCCACGGCGGGGGCAGCGGGGCGGTTGCCTGGCGATCGGCCCTCAACGATCGGCCTTCACTGATCGGCAACCTCCGGCTCCAGCGGCAGCATGATTTTAAACGTACAGCCGATGCCGTCCGCATTGTTTTCGACCCACAGCCGGCCCTGGTGCGACTCGATGATCGAGCGGCAGATATTCAGGCCCATGCCCATGCCGTCGGACTTGGTGCTGAAGAACGGCTCGAACAGCCGCTCCTTGGTGGCCTCGTCCACGCCCGGGCCCTGGTCGATCACGTCGATGCAGACGGTCTGGCCGAGCTCGCCCTGGTCGATGCGGGCGTGCAGCCGCACCACGCCGGCCGCGCGCATCGCCGGCAGGCCCGACATCGCCTCGACCGCGTTCTTCAGCAGATTGACCAGCACCTGCTCGATCAGCACCGGGTCGACATAGAGCGTGACCGGCGGGGGCGGCAGCCGGGTCAGGATCGTCACGCGGCGGCGCGTCGCCTCGATATCGGCCAGGCCCACCGCGTCGGCGACGATATCGTGCAGCGCGGTCTCGCGCCGCTGCGGCTGGCTGCGTTTGACGAAGCCCCGGATGCGGCTGATGATCGTGCCGGCGCGCACGGCCTGGGCCGAGGTCTTCTCCAGGATCGGCATCAGGTCCTCGGGCGTGCTGCGGCCCGAGCGCAGCCGCGCCACCGCGCCCATGCAGTAGTTGTTGATGGCGGCCAGCGGCTGGTTCAGCTCGTGCGCCAGCGACGAGGCCATCTCGCCCATCGTGGTCAGGCGGCTGGTGAACTGCAGCCGTTCCTCGTGCTGGCGCGCCATTTCCTCGGCCGCCTTGCGCACCGTGATGTCGGTGGCGATCTGCATCTGCGCCAGGTGGCCGTCGACCCACTGGATATAGCGGCGCCGCACCTCGAACCACTTCTGCATGTCCGGCACGAAGATCTCGCGCGCGTCCGATGCATAAGGCATCAGCTCCGAGGCGGGCAGCCCGGCATAGGCGTCGACGAAATCGGTGTGGTCGCTGGTGACCTGTTCCTGTTCGACCTCGCCGCCGGCCAGCTTCAGATGGCCCTCGGGCTCCCAGCCGAACAGCTGCCGGTAATAGCGGTTGGCGAACAGCAGTTCCGGCTTGTCGGTGGCGAGCACCGACACCGCCGCGTCGAGACTCTCCAGCACGGTGGTGAAGCGGTCGTGCGCGGCGGCCAGCTCCTCGCGCGCGCGCTTCGGCTCGGTGATATCCGTCATCGAGCTCATCCAGCCGGTATGGCGGCCGCGGCTGTCGATCAGCGGCGACACGTACATGCGGGCGAAGAAGCTGGTGCCGTCGCGGCGCATCACGCGCATCTCGTAGCCGCCGGTCGGCGACTTGCCCTGCAGCGTCAGATCGATCTGGCGCTGCATCTCCTGCTGGTCGTTGGGCGGCCAGTAGGGGAAGGGCGGCACGCGGCCGACCAGGTCGTGCTCCTGCCAGCCGGTCATGCGGCAGAAGGCCGGGTTCACATAGGTGATGCGTCCGTTCAGGTCCAGCGCGCGCAGGCCGATCAGCATCGAGTTTTCCATCGCGCGGCGGAACGAGGTCTCGGCCAGCAGCGCGCGCTGCGCCTCGGAGCGGCGGCTGGTATGCCGCCACATGCTCCACAGGCTCCACAGCAGGAAGCACGACAGCCCGACCACCAGCCACAGCAGCATGTTGTTGGGCAGGTTCGATGCGGGCGGATAGGCATCGGCGCGCAGCGACAGCGAGTGGCCCGGCGGGTCGAGCAGCACCTCGTAGGACAGCGCGGTGGCGGGCACCGGACGCAGCGAGGTGCTGGCGCGCAGCTGGTTGTTCTTGTCGATCAGCGAGAAGCGGTAGCGCTCGGTCAGCTCCGGCGGCAGCAGATGGGTCAGGATGCCGTTGATCGAATAGAGCGCGCCCAGCGTGCCGAGGAACTCGTTGTCGCGCACGATCGGCACCTGCATCAGCATGAAGCTGTCGCCGCGTTCGTTGACCAGCGGGCGCGAATAGACCACGCGCTGGGTCTCGCGCGCGGTATCGAAGGTGTCGAGCACCTCCGGTTCGAGCGGCTGCTCGGGCGTCTCGCGCAGCCGCGCCGCGAACTCCGACGTGGACGGCAGCGACCAGCGGGCGCGGCGCGTCGCGTCCAGCCAGTTGATGAAGACGATTTCCGGGTTCTCGCGCAGCACCTCCTGCGCGGCGGTGCGATAGGCGCGCTGGTCCAGCTGCGCGGCAGCGATGTCGCGCGCCAGCGAGGCGAGCTGATCCTGGTTGCTCAGCAGCGACAGCCGTACGCGCTGTTGCGCCCACGCGGCGTCGCGATACAGCGCGTCGCGCTGCTGCTGGCGCTCGGTCTCGTGCAACGACCACAGGATCACGCCCATCGCGCCCGAGAACAGCACGATCGCGACCAGCGGGATGAACATGAACCAGCTGGTCGCGACCAGGTTGCGCCAGCGCAGCCACCACAGGCCGCGCGGCGGACCGGTGAAGGGACGGCCGTCGGCGGCCTCGTCGGCGGAGCCGAGCCCCTCGAGCGCGTCCAGTGGCGTCAGCGCGCTCAACTGGTCGATCGCGCCGTGGCCGCCACCACTGATTCCGGCACCGCCGGCATCGCGGGAGGCATCGGCGGCGGGGGGAATCATCGGCAGGCGGAGGGCCGGCAGCAGCCGGGCGGCGAAGCGGTGGATGGACAGCATGATGGGATTGACGACTGACCGGGCAGTGTAGCTCGAATGTTGCAGTGCGTCGCTTGGGGAAAGCGCCTATGCGGCACGCGCCGCCGGCCGTTTGCCCGCAGGCCGCATCGTGGCGCGGCTGGCGGTCTCGTGGTGCGTTGCCGCAATATTTCGCATCATGAGAAACGATACCGTAATTTGAAAATTTCCCTTGTGCTGGGAAATCGCCTTCCATAGAATCGGTGCCGACCGAACGATGCGGGAGGAAGGCGGTCGGACCTTGTCCGAGTGCCGGCGACACAGGCCAGCTCATCCGCCCATCCGCGCCTCGCTCCGCACCCCCGTCAGACAGCGCCAGGCCAGCCACCCACGAAAGCGGCCGTTGCTGGCGCACGCATTCCACAGGAGACGATCCATGTCAGCCGTACCAGAGCAGATCCTCGGCGCAGCCGGCGCCAATGACGCCGACCCGCAGGAAACCCAAGAATGGCTCGAGGCCCTGCAGGGCGTGATCGGCGCGGAAGGTAGCGAGCGCGCGGCCTTCCTGATCGACAAGCAGATCGAATATGCGCGCGTGAACGGCGTCACCCAGCCGTTCCACGCCGAGACCCCGTACATCAACACGATTCCGGTCGAGCAACAGGCACGCATTCCTGGCGATCAGGACATCGAGCACCGCATCCGTTCGTACTCGCGCTGGAACGCGATGGCGATGGTGCTGCGGGCCAACAAGCACACCAACGTCGGCGGCCACATTTCGTCCTACGCGTCGGCGGCCACGCTGTACGACGTCGGCTACAACCACTTCTGGCATGCCCCGTCGGACAAGCACGGCGGCGACCTGGTCTTCGTGCAGGGCCACTCGGCGCCGGGCGTCTATTCGCGCGCCTTCCTGCTGGGCCGGCTGACCACCGAGCAGCTCGACAACTTCCGCCAGGAAGTCGATGGCAAGGGCATCTCGTCGTACCCGCACCCGTGGCTGATGCCGGACTTCTGGCAGTTCCCCACGGTGTCGATGGGCCTGGGCCCGATCATGGCGATCTACCAGGCCCGCTTCATGAAGTACCTGCAGAGCCGCGGCCTGGTCAACACGGAAGGCCGCAAGGTCTGGGCCTTCCTGGGCGACGGCGAGACCGACGAGCCGGAATCGCTGGGCGCGATCGGCATGGCCGGCCGCGAGCAGCTGGACAACCTGGTCTTCGTCATCAACTGCAACCTGCAGCGCCTGGACGGTCCGGTGCGCGGCAACGGCAAGATCATCCAGGAACTGGAGTCGGAATTCCGCGGCGCCGGCTGGAACGTGATCAAGGTGGTCTGGGGCAGCCGCTGGGATTCGCTGCTGGCGCGCGACACCAAGGGCCTGCTGATGAAGCGCATGATGGAATGCGTCGACGGCGAGTACCAGACCTTCAAGGCCAAGGACGGCGCCTATGTGCGCGAGCATTTCTTCAATACGCCCGAGCTCAAGGCGATGGTGGCCGACTGGTCCGATGACGACATCTGGCGCCTGAACCGCGGCGGCCACGATCCGCACAAGATCTACGCCGCCTACAAGGCCGCCACCGAGCACAAGGGCCAGCCGACGCTGATCCTGGCCAAGACCATCAAGGGCTACGGCATGGGCGATGCCGGCCAGGCGATGAACATCACCCACCAGCAGAAGAAGATGCCGGTCGAGGCGATCCGCCGCTTCCGCGACCAGTTCAATCTGCCGGTGCCGGACGACAAGCTGGAAGAGGTCCCGTACCTGACCTTCGAGGAAGGCTCGAAGGAACTCGAATACATGCGCGCCCGCCGCATGGAGCTCGGCGGCTATCTGCCGACGCGCCGCCAGAAGGCCGATCCGCTGCCGGTGCCCGACCTGTCGGCGTTCTCGGCGCTGCTCAAGGCCACCGGCGAGGGCCGCGAGGTCTCGACCACGATGGCCTTCGTGCGGATCCTGAACACGCTGCTCAAGGACAAGCAGATCGGCAAGCATGTGGTGCCCATCGTCCCGGACGAGTCGCGCACCTTCGGCATGGAAGGCCTGTTCCGCCAGATCGGCATCTGGAACCAGCAGGGCCAGAAGTACGTGCCGGAAGACCATGACCAGCTGATGTTCTACAAGGAATCGCAGACTGGCCAGGTGCTGCAGGAAGGCATCAACGAAGCCGGCGCGATGTGCGACTGGATCGCGGCCGCCACGTCGTACTCGACGCACGGCGTGCAGATGATCCCGTTCTACATCTACTACTCGATGTTCGGCATCCAGCGGATCGGCGATCTGTGCTGGGCCGCCGCCGACATGCGTTCGCGCGGCTTCCTGCTGGGCGGCACCTCGGGCCGTACCACGCTGAACGGTGAAGGCCTGCAGCACGAAGACGGCCACTCGCACGTGTTCCATGCGGTGATCCCGAACTGCATCTCGTACGACCCGACCTTCCAGTACGAGCTGGCGGTGATCATGCAGGACGGCCTGCGCCGCATGTACGCGGAGCAGGAGGACGTCTACTACTACCTGACGGTGATGAACGAGAACTACGAGCATCCGGAAATGCCGGCTGGCGTAGAGAAGGACATCGTCAAGGGCATGTACGCGTTCCGCAAGGGCGCCGAGAACAGCAACGCGCCGCGCGTGCAGCTGCTGGGCTCCGGCACGATCTTCCGCGAGGTGATCGCCGCCGCCGAGCTGCTGAAGAAGGACTGGGGCGTCGAGTCGGATCTGTGGAGCTGCCCGAGCTTCACCGAGCTGGCGCGCGAAGGCCAGGCCGCCGAGCGCTGGAACCTGCTGCATCCGACCGAGACGCCGCGCGAATCGCACGTGACCCAGTGCCTGAAGTCGGTGCGCGGTCCGGTGATCGCGTCGACCGACTACGTGCGCGCGTTCGCCGAGCAGATCCGCCCGTTCGTGCCGCGCCGCTACGTGGTGCTGGGCACCGACGGCTTCGGCCGCTCGGATACCCGCGAGAAGCTGCGCCACTTCTTCGAAGTGGACCGCCACTGGGTCACGCTGGCCGCCCTGAAGGCGCTCGCCGACGAGGGTGCCATCCCGCGCGACAAGGTCGCCGAGGCCATCAAGAAGTACAACCTCGACCCGAACAAGCCGAACCCGATGACGGTCTGATCCGGCTGTCACTCCCGCGAACCCCCGGGCATGGCCATGCCGTGCCCGGGTCGCCCGGGCCTTGCCTGGGCGTTGCCCAGTAAATGGCCGGGGCGCCGCGGCGTGACAAGGCACGTGCGTCAAAGTAATCTCGACGCTTCGTTGTCACGCGCGCCGTCCTGTCCAGGAGACACTGAATGAGTCAAGCGATTGAAATCAAGGTGCCGGATATCGGCGACTACGACGCCGTTCCCGTCATCGAAGTCCACGTGAAGCCGGGCGACACGATCAACGCCGAGGATGCGCTGGTCACGCTGGAATCGGACAAGGCGACGATGGACGTGCCTTCGCCGCAGGGCGGCACGGTCAAGGAAGTCAAGGTCAAGGTCGGCGACAACGTCGCCGAAGGCTCGGTGCTGGTGATGCTCGAACCCGCGGGCGCCGCCGCTCCCGCACCGGCTCCGGCGGCTGCCGCCCCGGCCGCTGCGCCCGCCGCGGCTCCGGCACCA
>NZ_JAJQJF010000026.1:0-42633 GCF_021213615.1 Cupriavidus sp. UGS-1
GGGCGACGGCCCCCTTGGCCGGTCCGCCCGCCAGCATGCCGGACATGCGCGACGTCCGCGGCCAGGGGCAGGCGCGCCGCGCGATGGAGGTCGCCGCGGCGGGCCAGCACTCGGCGCTGCTGATCGGCCCGCCGGGCACCGGCAAGTCGATGCTGGCGCAGCGCTTTCCCGGGCTGCTGCCGCCGATGACGCTGCAGGAGGCGCTCGAATCGGCCGCGGTGCTGAGCCTGACCGGCGCCGGCTTCCAGGCCGAGCGCTGGGGCCGCCGGCCGTTCCGCTCGCCCCACCATACCGCCTCGGCGGCCGCGATGGTCGGCGGTGGCGGCGATCCGCGCCCCGGCGAGATTTCGCTGGCGCATCACGGCGTGCTGTTCCTCGACGAGTTGCCCGAGTTCGAGCGGCGCGTGCTGGAGGTCCTGCGCGAGCCGCTGGAGTCCGGCCGCATCACGATCTCGCGTGCGGGCCGGCAGGCCGACTTCCCGGCACGCTTCCAGTTCGTCGCGGCGATGAACCCCTGCCCCTGCGGTTACCAGGGCCATCCGGCCCGGGCCTGCCGCTGCACGCCGGACCAGGTGCTGCGCTACCAGTCGCGGCTGTCCGGGCCGCTGCTGGACCGGATCGATCTGCAGATCGAGGTGCCGGCGCAAAGCCAGCAGGAGACGCTGGACGGCCCGCCCGGCGAGGACAGCGCGTCGATCCGCGCGCGCGTGCTGGCCGCCCGGGCGCGGCAACTGGAACGGCAGGGCAAACCCAACGGGGAACTGGCGGGACAGGAGATCGAGCGGCACTGCCCGCTCGACGAGCAGGCGCAGGGGCTGCTGCGGGCGGCGATGGCCCGGCTCGGCTGGTCGGCGCGGTCGTACTTTCGCGTGCTGAAGGTCGCGCGGACCATCGCGGACCTGGGCGGCGCCGACATCGTCGGCGCGGCACACGCGGCGGAGGCGGTGCAGTATCGGCGGGTATTGCGTCCCGCCTAGCTGACCCGCCTGCGATCGGCTCCCCTCTCCCGCTGGCCGGAGAGGGGTCGGGGGAGAGGGAACGGGCGATCGCCCTATCGACGCCGCCGGTCATTCAATCGCCCTTGCCCTTGCCCTCTCCCCCGCCCCTCTCCCACAAGTGGGAGAGGGAAGCGAACCGGCGCGGTGGCGGCGCGTTGCGGTACATCAAGCCAAAAGGCGAGCTTCGGGAGGCTCGCCCGGCGGTTCCGGCTCTTCCTCGATCGGCGGATGATCGGGTGGCACGCCGGGCGGCGGCGGGTCTTCTATCGGGGGAACGGTATGGTCGGCGCGGCACGGCATCGGTCGGCTCCAGGAGCGGGGTAACCACCATTGAAGCAAACCGGCCGGGGGATCGCCAGCCGGCGCGGTCCGACAGCGCTCAGCCCGGCTGGCGCCGCACGAAGAACAGCGCGGCCCCGACCGCCATCAGCACGCTGCCGAACACGCGGTTCTGCCAGCGCATCGCGCGGGCATCGCGGAACAGGCCCTGCATGCGCGAGGCCAGCAGCGCGTAGCCGTGCATCACGACCAGGTCGACCGCGCACATCGTCACGGCCAGGATCGCCAGCTGCGGCGCCAGTGGCCGCGCCGCATCGATGAACTGCGGCAGCACCGCGACCATGAAGACGATGCCCTTCGGATTGGTGACATTGGTCAGCAGCCCGGTGGCGAACCGCCGGCGCGGACTCATCGCGGCCACGCGGATGCCGCCCGGTGACTGGCCGTCGCCGCGCGCATCGGCCGGCTCCTGCTCGACGCGCGCGCGCCACTGCTGCACGCCCAGATAGATCAGGTACAGCGCGCCGACGGTCTTGACCGCGGCAAACGCGTGCTCGGACGCGAGCAGCAGCGCGCCCAGCCCACCGCCGGCGACCAGCAGTACGATCAGCAGCCCCACTTGCAGGCCGAGGATCGTCGTGGTGGTCCTGCGCAGCCCATAGGACAGTCCGTGGCTCATCGACAGCACGGCGCCCGAGCCCGGCGAGACCGCGATCGCCCAGCAGGCCGCGAAATAGGCGAGCCAGATTTCCCAACGCATGATTTGCTCCTTCTTGTCTTTGCCTAAGCTCGAACCTTTTCGAACCTCGCGGGCCTTTCCAAACCCCGGGCTTTTCCCCAAACCCCGGCCTTTTCCAAGCCCCGGGCTTTTGCAAGCCCCGGACTTTGCCAAACTCCGGCCTTTTCCAACCCCCGGACCTTTTCAAATCCCCGGATCGCTTCAAACGCCGGCGGCGTTCAGCCCGCCGCCCGCTTCCACAGCCGCGGCACCAGGGCATACCAGAGGTAACCGGCAAGCTGCAGCGCCAGCAGCCCGCCCAATGCCGCGCGGAAGGCGTCGGCCTGCGGCAGCCCGGCGTCGCGGAACAGATCGATCGCGACACCCAGCCCCCACTGGATCAGGAAGCTGCCGCCGAACACCAGCAGGTTGTAGGTGGTGTTGGCGCGCCCCGCCACCTCGGCGGGAAACGCCAGGCTCAGCGTGCTGAGGATCAGCGACAGCGTGCTCGCGCACATCGCCAGCAGCGGCCACAGCAGCCACGCCGCCGGCGCGGCCCAGGCGACAATGGCCGCCTGCAGCACCAGCGTCAGGCCGGCGCCGATCATCACCAGCCGCGCGGACTCGACCGGGTCGCGCGCGCGCCGCGGCGCCAGCCACCCCAGCAGCAGATACCCGGCCAGCAGCGCGATATTGAACAGGAACAGGATCTGCGCGGTGCGGTCCGGCCCGAAGCCGAGCACGTCGACCAGCCACGGGCCGACCCACAGCGTCTGCACCGCCATGAAGCCGGCCTGGTTCAGCAGCCCGAACGGCATCACGCGGACGAACGCCGGGTGGCGCAGCAGCGCGCGATAGCCGCCGGCCATCGCCGTCGGTGCCTGCGCCGCGACGTTACCGCCGGCGCTTCCGATGTCGGCCGCGAAATTGGCGGACTCGGCCGATGCGCTATCCGGCTGC
The DNA here is from genome assembly GCF_021213615.1 of Cupriavidus sp. UGS-1. Classification (NCBI taxonomy): domain Bacteria; kingdom Pseudomonadati; phylum Pseudomonadota; class Betaproteobacteria; order Burkholderiales; family Burkholderiaceae; genus Cupriavidus; species Cupriavidus sp. UGS-1. The sequence continues at coordinate 2,956 of NZ_JAJQJF010000026.1, forward strand.
GCCCGGCGCGCCAGCCGTGCACTGCGCCGCTCGACCCGCGCCAGCCCCCGATACAGCGCCAGCGCCGACGCCAGCAGCAGGCCCGCCATCACCAGGAACACGCCGCGCCAGCCCAGCCACGGCAGCACCGCCTGCACCGGCAGTGTCGTCATCAGCGCGCCGCCGCTGCCGGCCACCAGCATCCAGACCGACAGCTGGCTCTGGCGCGCGGTCGGAAACCAGCGGCGATACGCCGTATAGGAAGCCATCAGGCAGGCCGACACGCCGGCGCCGATCAGCGCCCGGCCCAGCCACAGGGTCGCCGCCGAGCCGGCCAGCGCAAAGACCAGCGCGCCGGCTGCGGCGATCAGCAGCAGCACGGTCTCGACGCGGCGCACGCCGCGCCGGTCCAGCCACTGGCCGACGGGAAGCTGCATCGCGGCGAAGGCGAGGAAATAGGCCGACGACAGCAGGCCGAGGTCGGCGTTCGACAGCCGCAGGTCGGCGATCAGCTCGGGCGCGATCACCGCGTTGATCGTGCGCAGCGCGTACGACAGCACATAGGCGGCCGCGAAGCAGGCGAACACCAGCGCGCCCTCGCCCCGGCGCAGCAGCGCGGATGGGCGCATCGTCAGGCCGAGGCGGGTGCTGCGTGGACTGGTACGGGTAGTACGGGAACGCATCAGAACGGGTGGAAGCCGGCCAGGAACTGCTCGACCTGCTCGGCCTGGCGCTGGTCGCGCGCGGCATCGCCGGCCTCGAGCACGACGGCCTGGTAGACCTTCGTCCCCTTGGCGACCAGCCGCGCGGTCAGCCGGCGCGGCGCCTTGTCCTGTGGCGACACCCCGGCCACGCGGATCTCGATGCCCTGCAGCGCCACCGGCGGCTGCGCGGACGACATCACCGTGACCGCGCGCGTCTGTACCGGTTCGGTCGGCGCGTTGCCGAGATTGGCCAGCAGGCCGGACTGCATCGCCGACAGCGCCTCGGCGCGCAGCGCCGCGTCGTCGCCGGGCAGCGTGACCACGCCGACGGCGAACAGCGTCTCGTCGACGCGCGCCGCCTCCATCGTCATCGGCAGCTTGCGGCCCGCGATCGCGACATCGCGCGCGGCGCTGGTCGGCTTGCCGGGATAGAGCGCGGCGTACCCGCCCTCGTTGGACTGGATCGTCCGCCAGTCGTAGCGCGGCGAGCAGGCCAGCAGCGCGGCGACCGCCAGGGCGGCGCAACACCGGGCCGGCCGGCGGAGGAACGAAAGGCGAGACATCGAAAGCGTGATCGGGCGGTGAACGGAAGACGGCAGAAAAAAGCGGGCCACGCGCCGCCCCGGCAGCGGCGCGGCCAAGCCGCTATTATCGGGGATCAGGCACTGGCGCAGTGTCTTTCTCTTCTCGATATTTCATTATGGTTTTCGACTTCGCAGGTCGCCGCATCGGTCCGGCATCGCATCGGGGCGCCATCCCGGCGCGGGTGGCCGGCATGCTGGCCATCCCCGCGATCGCCCTGGCGTTCGCCGTGGCGCCGCCGCCGGCACGGGCGGCGAGCGCCACGCATCTGCCGGCGGTCAGCGACCTGGCGGCGGAAACCCGCGCGGCCAGCCGGCGCGGCGAACCGCTGGTGGTGCTGGTGACGCTGCCGGACTGCGGCTATTGCGACGCGGTGCGGCGCAACTACCTGGGCCCGCAGGCCGCGAGCGGAGAGGTTGTGGCGCGCGAGCTCGACATGAGCGCGGCGACGCCGATCCGCGATGCCGACGGCCGTGCCACCACCGCGCGGGCCTGGGCGCGCGAACACGGCATCCGCTTCGCGCCGACGGTGCTGTTTCTCGACGGCCGCGGCCGCCCGGCCGCGCCGCCGCTGCGCGGCATGCAGCCTGATTTCTACGGCGCCTATCTGGAACAGTCGCTCGACACCGCGCGCGCCGCGATGGCGGCGACGGCCGGCGGGCGCTGACCTCCCGTCACCGCCGCGGCCTCGGCGCTAGAATGGCGGTTTCTCCCTCCTTCGGTCGGCCCATCATGACTTCGTCCGCCTCCCAACCGGAACGTCCCGCCTCTGCCCGCAAGCGCTGGCCGCTGGTCGCGGGCCTGCTGGTACTGGTCCTGCTCGGCTGGTTAGGCTACCGCGCGTTGACCCCGGCCCGGCACGCGCCGCAAGCGACCTTCGTGCTGCTGTCCGGCGAGCGCGTCAGCACCGCGCAGCTGCAGGGCAAGGTCTATATGGTCAACTTCTGGGCCACCAGCTGCACCACCTGCGTCAAGGAGATGCCGGACATGGTGCGCACCTATCAGCAGTTCAAGGACAAGGGCCTCGAGTTCGTCGCCGTGGCGATGAGCTATGACCCGCCGATGTACGTGACCAATTTCACCGAGACGCGCAAGCTGCCGTTCAAGGTCGCGCTCGATTCGGACGGCTCCGCGGCCAAGGCCTTCGGCGACGTGCAGCTGACGCCGACCACCTTCGTGGTGGACAAGGACGGGCGCATCCTGAAGCGCTACGTCGGCGAGCCGGAATGGGACAGCCTGCACAAGCTGCTGGATGAGGCGTTGGGCAAGGCGGTTTGATGCGCTGACAGGGAAGGGGCGGCCGCGGTATGCCGGCGCCGCTTGCCCTCTCCCCAATCCTCTCCCGCAAGCGGGAGAGGGAGAACCCAGTATGCATTCGGCAAGGCTCTCGCGAAGGCGGGCGAGATAGCTGGCCGCAGGCGTTCGACAAGGCTGCGGCTTGCTCCTCTCGCCCGCTCGCGAGAGGGCCGGGGGAGAGGGCAACTCCGGCGCTACCACGCCAAAAGCGCCCCTCTCGCCCCTTCAACCATCCCCCGCTTGCCCAACACATCTGTATGGATATACAGTCTGCGGCGAACATTTCCGGTTTTCGCCCTCGCTCGCTACTGTGTCCGTCGCTCTCGCTCCTGCACCCGCCGCTGCCCCGGCCGACCCGGCCGATCCGGTCGACTATCTCGCCGCGCTCAATCCCGAGCAGCGTGAAGCGGTCGAGCACCCGACCGACCAGCCGCTGCTGATCATCGCCGGCGCGGGCTCGGGCAAGACCAATACGCTGGCGCACCGCGTCGCGCACCTGCTGCTGGGCGGCGCCGATCCGCGGCGCATCCTGCTGCTGACGTTCTCGCGGCGCGCCGCGGTCGAGATGGGCCGGCGCGTCGAGCGCATCGTTGACCAGGCCTTCGCCGCCCGCAACGGCGCCACGTCGTCGGCCAATCCCGGCCGCGCGGCGCTGCAATGGGCCGGCACCTTCCACGCGATCGGCGCGCGGCTGCTGCGCGAATACGCGGAGACGCTGGGCCTGTCGCCCTCGTTCACGATCAGCGACCGCGGCGATTCGGCCGACCTGATCAACGTGGTGCGGCACGACCTCGGCCTGTCGGCGCAGAACGCCCGCTTTCCGCGCAAGGAAACCTGCCTGGCGATCTATTCGCGCGTGGTCAACACGCAGTTGCCGCTCGAAGAGGTGCTGCAGCGCCAGTTCCCGCGCTACGCGATGTGGGTCGACGCGCTGCGCACGCTGTTCGCCGGCTATGTCGAGGCCAAGCAGAAGCAGCAGGTGCTCGACTACGACGACCTGCTGCTGTACTGGGCACAGGCGCTGGCCGAGCCGGCGCTGGCGCGCGACATGGGCGAGCGCTTCGACCACGTGCTGGTCGACGAATACCAGGACACCAATGCGCTGCAGGCGGCGATCCTGCTGTCGCTCAAGCCCGACGGCCGCGGCCTGACCGTGGTCGGCGACGATGCGCAATCGATCTACGCGTTCCGCGGCGCCACCGTACGCAACATCCTCGACTTCCCGCACCGCTTCTCGCCACCGGCGGGACAGGTCACGCTGTCGCGCAACTACCGCTCGACGCAGCCGATCCTGGCCGCGGCCAACGCGGTGATCGGGCTGGCGGCCGAGCGCTTCACCAAGGACCTGTGGTCCGACCGCGCCAGCGCCGAGAAACCGGGCGTGGTGGTGGTCAACGACGAGACCGAGCAGGCGCGCTTCGTGGTCGAGCGCATCCTCGCGCGGCGCGAGGAAGGGCTGGCGCTGATGGCGCAGGCGGTGCTGTTCCGCGCCGCCGACCACAGCGCGCAGCTCGAACTGGAGCTGGTCCGCCGCAACATTCCGTTCGTCAAGTTCGGCGGACTCAAATTCCTCGAGTCGACCCACGTCAAGGACATGCTGGCGGCGCTGCGCTGGCTCGAGAATCCGCGCGACCGCATGGCGGGCTTTCGCACGCTGCAGCTGATGCCGGGCGTCGGGCCCAAGACCGCGGCACGTGTGCTCGACGGACTGGAGCTCGCCAGCGATCCGCTGTTCGCGCTGGAATCGTTCGAAGCGCCGCCGGCGGCCGCCGAGGCATGGACCGAACTGGTCGCGCTGGCGCGCGAGGCGATGGCCCCCGCGGCGGCATGGCCGGTCGACTTCGAACGCGTGCTGCGCTGGTACGAGCCGCATCTGGAACGGTTGCACGACGATGCCGCCGCGCGCGCCGCCGACCTGCAGCAGCTGGCGCGCATCGCCGCGACCTACGGCTCGCGCGAACGCTTCCTGACCGAGCTGACGCTGGACCCGCCCGACGCCTCCAGCGACGAATCGGGCGTGCCGCTGCGCGACGAGGACTATCTGATCCTGTCGACGATCCATTCGGCCAAGGGCCAGGAGTGGAAGGCCGTCTACGTGCTGAACGCGGTCGACGGCTGCCTGCCGTCGGATCTCGCCACCGGCACCACCGAGGAGATCGAGGAAGAGCGCCGGCTGCTCTACGTCGCGATGACGCGCGCACGCGACCATCTCGATATCGTGGTGCCGCAGCGCTTCTACGTGCATCAGCAGCCCGGCATGGGCGACCGCCACGTGTATGCGTCGCGCACGCGCTTCCTGCCCAATCGCGTGATGCCGCATTTCCACAGCCGCGCGTGGCCGCCGCCTCCGCCGGTCGACGCGGCGCCCCAGCGCGCGTCGCTGCCGGCGGTCGACCTGGCCGCGCGGATGCGCAATATGTGGCGATGAGCCGGCCGTAGGGGCCGTAGTGTGGGCGTAGCCCGCGGACACCCGTTACCCCGCGCCTGCGACGAGGGCGTCGGACCGGCGCTTGTTGTGCGCCATAGCTAACTCCCGCCACGGCGCCGCCCTGCAGACGCCGCCATGCGGTCGAAACGGCCCCCGGCTCGCCGTATAATTCCGAGCTTCCCACCGTTCCGACCGGCGCCCAGCCGCCCGCGCGGCCCAGCCGAGCGTGCCGCGCCCTCCCACGCATGAGCAGCTACTACCAGCACCACGTCTTCTTCTGCCTGAATCAGCGCGAGCCGGGCGAAAACTGCTGCGCCAACCACAACGCCAAGGCGATGCAGGAATACGCCAAGAAGCGTTGCAAGGAGCTGGGCATCGCCGGCGGCGAGGGCCGCGTGCGGATCAACAAGGCGGGCTGCCTGAACCGCTGTGAACTCGGTCCGGTACTGGTGGTCTACCCGGAGGCCGTTTGGTACACATTCGTCGACGAGCAGGACATCGACGAAATCATCGACAGCCATCTGATCCACGGCAAGCCGGTCGAACGCCTGATGGTGGATCGCTGAGCGCCGCGCTCGGACCGCATCCGTCGCCATCCCGCTGCCAGCCGCCGCCCACGCTCCCTTTCGTTCCCGGATTTCCGCCCTTCCTGCCATGAACGCGCATACCCAGGTACTCACCGTTGCCGGTCCCGCCGGCGCGATCGACGTGTCGGTCGACCTGCCGCAGGCCGCGCCGGTGCGCGGCCTCGCGCTGGTCGGCCATCCGCATCCGCTGTTCGGCGGCACCAAGGACAACAAGGTCGCGCAGACGCTGGCGCGTGCCTTCGTGCAGCTGGGCTACGCCACCGTGCGGCCGAACTTCCGCGGCGTCGGCGGCACCGCCGGCGAGCACGACAACGGCCAGGGCGAGCAGGACGATCTGCTGGCGGTGATCGACTGGATGCGCCAGCAGCGCGACTGGTCCGCCGACGCGGCCACGCTGCGGCTGGCGCTGGCCGGCTTCTCGTTCGGCAGCTTCGTCGTCAGCCATGTGGCGCGGCGCCTCGCCGAGGCCGGCACGCCGGCCGAACGGCTGGCGATGGTCGGCACCGCGGCCTCGCGCTGGCAGGTCGCCGACGTTCCCGCCGACACCATCGTGATCCACGGCGAGCAGGACGAGACCGTGCCGCTCGCCAGCGTGCTCGACTGGGCGCGGCCGCAGGAGCTGCCGGTCACGGTGATTCCCGGCGCCGACCATTTCTTCCATCGCAAGCTGCACCTGATCAAGCAGCTCGTCGTCAATGCGTGGCAGCGCTGAGCCCGGGCATTGAGCGGGCGGCCACGGCGATCCGTGGCCGCCGCTCCATGCCCCGCCGCCACGCCCGCGTGGCGGCGCGACGCTGCCCTTTCTTTCTTGTCGGAACCTGAAAACATGTTCAATCAAGCTTCGCCGCTGTTCTTCCACCGCATCGCCCATACCCTGCTGGCCAGCGCCGCCGTGCTCGCGCTCGCCAGCGCACCGCTGACGGTGCGCGCGCAGGCCGTGCCGATGCCGCAGGTGGCAGCCAAGGCGTGGATGCTCTACGACGTCACCAGCGGCCAGGCGCTCGGCTCGCAGAATGCCGACGCCCGCATCGAGCCGGCTTCGCTGACCAAGATCATGACCGCCTACCTGGCCTTCCAGGCGCTGAAGGAAAAGCGGCTGACGCTGGACCAGGCCGTGGTGCCGACCAATGTCGTGCTGAAGGTCAAGAGCGACGAGTCGCGCATGTTCATCGAGCCGAACAAGCCGGTCACGGTGCAGGACCTGCTGATGGGCCTGATCGTGCAGTCGGGCAACGACGCCGCGCTGGCACTGGCCGAGGCCGTTGGCGGCTCCGAGGAAGGCTTCGTCGCGATGATGAACCGCGAGGCCCAGCGCATGGGCATGAAGAGCACGCACTTCACGAATACCGACGGCATTCCCGACCCGAACCACTACACCACCGCGGCCGATCTGGCGATCCTGACGACGCGCCTGATCCAGGACTTCCCCGAGTACTACGGCATGTACTCGCAAAAGGAGTTCACCTATAACAAGATCAAGCAGCCCAACCGCAACCGCCTGCTGTACATCGATTCGACCGTGGACGGCGTCAAGACCGGCCACACCCGCTCGGCGGGCTACTGCCTGATTTCCTCGGCCAAGCGCCCGCTGGCCAACGTGCCGAACGGCTCGCGCCGCCTGATCTCGATCGTGATCGGCACCACCAGCGAACAGGTCCGCACCCAGGAAAGCCTGAAGGTGCTGAACTACGGCTTCCAGTTCTTCGACACGCTGCGCCTGTACGACAAGGGCCAGGTACTGGCCACGCCGGACATCTACAAGGGCCGCAACGACACCATCAAGATCGGCGTCCGCGACGAGACCTACGTCACCGTGCCCAAGGGCACCGCGGGCCGTCTGAAGCCGGTGCTGGAGCGGCAGGAGCTGCTGGTGGCGCCGATCTCGGCCGGCCAGCAGGTGGGCACCGTCAAGCTGATGGACGGCACCACCAAGGTGGCGGAATTCCCGGTGGTCGCGCTGGAGGAGGTGCCGGAGGCCGGCTTCTTCGGCCGCATCTGGGACACCATCCGCCTGTGGTTCAAGCGCAAGTAACAAGCAACAAGGAGGCCGCCGCCATGAGCGCCGACAACACCGACAACGGGTCCGACCGGCCTTCGCTGATCGAGTACCCGAGCGATTTCCCCATCAAGGTGATGGGCGCGATGCAGGATGGCTTCGCCGAGGCCATCGTCACGCTGGTGCAGGAATTCGACCCGGGCTTCCACGCCGGCAAGATGGAGATGCGCCCGTCGCGCAACGGCAACTATCTGGGCCTGACCGTGACGGTCTGGGTCACCAGCCGCGAGCAGCTCGACGACCTGTATCGCGCGCTGACCGCGCATCCGATGGTCAAGGTGGTGCTGTAACGCCTTCGGCCTTGGCCACTGCTGCCGCCCTCTCCCCCGGCCCCTCTCCCGCAGGCGGGAGAGGGGAGCCACCCGCGCGGTGAATCTCGAGGCCGCCGAGGCGCGGTCCCTCTTCCCTGAATCATGAATACCCTGACCCTGAAGCCCGGCAAGGAGAAGTCCCTGCTGCGCCGCCATCCCTGGATCTATGCGACCGGCGTCGACCGCGTCGAGGGCCGCGCCGAGCCAGGCGCCACCATCACCGTACGCGCCGCCGACGGCCGCTTTCTCGCCAAGGCCGCCTACAGTCCGCACTCGCAGATCCGCGCACGCGTCTGGACCTTCGACGAGAACGAGCCGGTCGACCATGCGCTGATCAAGCGCCGCGTCGCCGCGGCGGTCGCCCATCGCCGCCAGTGGGTCAGCGACAGCGACGCGGTGCGGCTGGTGTTCGGCGAGGCCGACCGTCTGCCCGGGCTGGTGGTCGACTACTACGGCGCCGGGCGCGGCGCCGAGCAGGCGCAACTGGTCTGCCAGTTCAATGCCGCCGGCGTCGAGCAGTGGAAGGACGCGATCGTGCAGGCGCTGGTCAGGGAGACCGGTTGCCCCAACGTCTACGAGCGCTCCGACGCCGCGGTGCGCGAGCGCGAAGGGCTGGAGCTGGTGACCGGCGTGCTGGCCGGTGCCGAGCCCAACCCCGAGCTGTCGGTGACCGAACATGGCGTGCGCTACTACGTCGATGTCCGCAACGGCCACAAGACCGGCTTCTATGTCGACCAGCGCGACAACCGCAAGCTGGTCGGCGACCTCGCCGAAGGGCGCGAGGTGCTGAACTGCTTCTGCTACACCGGCGGCTTCTCGCTGGCCGCGCTGCGCGGCGGCGCGGCGTCGGTGGTGTCGATCGATTCGTCGGGCGAGGCGCTGAAGATCGCCGAGGGCAATGTCGCGCTGAACGGCTTCGATGCGGGCCGCGCGACGTGGCTCGACGCGGACGTGTTCAAGTCGCTGCGGCAGTTCCGCGCCGAGGGCCGGCAGTTCGACCTGATTGTGCTGGACCCGCCCAAGTTCGCGCCGTCGGCCCAGCATATCGACCGCGCCGCGCGCGCCTACAAGGAGATCAACCTGGTCGGCATGCAGCTGCTGCGCCCGGGCGGGCTGCTGTTCACCTACTCGTGCTCGGGCGCGATCGGCATGGAGCTGTTCCACAAGATCGTGGCCGGCGCCGCCACCGACGCGCGCGTCGACGCGCGCATCCTGCGGCGGCTGTCGGCCGGCACCGACCATCCGATGCTGGCGGCCTTCCCCGAGGGCGAATATCTGAAGGGGCTGCTGCTGCAGCGCGTGTAGCCGCGGATCGGCGCACCGCGTTGCATCGACGGCTTGCCGCTTCATCGAGACGTCACCGGGTCGTCCCCGGATCGTCATATTGCCGCTCTACCATGCCGTTGACGGTTCCGGCATTGGCAGGTGCCCGCCGTCGATGTATCAGTCTTCGTGGTAATTGCCCCGCCCCGGACGCGGGGCTTTTTTTTGGTTCGTCGCCGATTACCGGGCGCTAGACTGGGGCCTCTACCGTTGCGCTACCGTCGCCTCGCGCAGCTTTCCTATAATCGAACGATCGTTCAAAAAAAGCCGATGCCACGCATCGCTTCCGAGGTCCAGGAGACACCATGCCCGCCGCCAAACAGATTCCCGCCGCCCTGCAGAACCTGACGCTGCCCGTGATCGCGTCGCCGATGTTCATCGTCAGCTATCCGGAACTGGTGCTGGCGCAATGCAAGGCCGGCATCGTCGGTTCGTTTCCGGCGCTGAACGCGCGCCCGGCCGAACTGCTCGACGAATGGCTGACGCAGATGCAGCAGGACCTGGCGGCGCACCGCGCGGCCAATCCTGATGCCACGATCGGGCCGATCGCGGTCAACCAGATCGTGCACGCGTCGAATGCGCGGCTGGAGCAGGACGTGCGCGTCTGCGTCGAGCACAAGGTGCCGATCTTCATCACCTCGCTGCGCGCGCCGGTCAAGGAGATGATCGACGCGGTGCACAGCTATGGCGGCATCGTGCTGCACGACGTGATCAACCTGCGCCATGCCGAGAAGGCGATCGAGGCCGGCGTCGACGGCCTGATCCTGGTCGCGGCCGGTGCCGGCGGGCATGCCGGCACGCTGTCGCCGTTCGCGCTGGTCGGCGAGGTGCGGCGCATCTTCGACGGCCCGATCGCGCTGTCGGGCTCGATCGCCACCGGGGACGCGGTGCTGGCGGCGCAGGCGATGGGCGCCGACTTCGCCTATGTCGGCACGCGCTTCATCGCTTCGCAGGAAGCGCATGCCAGCGAGGCCTACAAGCGCTCGATCACCGATGCGGCCGCCGCCGACATCGTCTACACCAACCTGTTCACCGGCGTGCATGGCAACTACATCCGCGAGAGCATCCTCAATTCGGGGCTCGATCCGGAAAACCTGCCGCAGGCCGACAAGAGCAAGATGGACTTCTCCAGCGGCAGCTCGAAGGCCAAGGCGTGGAAGGACATTTGGGGCGCGGGCCAGGGCGTCGGGCAGATCGACGCGATCCAGTCGGCCGGCGAGATTGTCGCGCGGATGAAGGCCGAGTACGATGCGGCCAAGGCACGCCTGTGCGCCGCCTGCTGACCGCCTCCGCCACCGCGGACGCGGTCGTCCCCGCAGACCGCTGGAGATTCCCCGCTGGATAAACCCCCTGTCGTCATTGCCGAGGTCCGGCGCAGCCGCCGCGAACGCCTGGTGCGCGCGGCCTGGGCCACGCTCGGCATCGTCTGCATGGTGCTGGCGGTGCTCGGCATCTTCCTGCCGGTGCTGCCCGCCACGCCGTTCGTGCTGCTGGCCGCGGCCTGCTTCGCGCGCGGCTCCGAACGCTTCCACGACTGGCTGATGAGCCATCCCCGGCTCGGGCCGATCGTGCACGACTGGCAGCGCCACCGCAGCATCCCGCTGCGCGCCAAGATCCTGGCGATCGGGATGATGTGGATCTCGCTGCCGACCACGGCCTGGCTGCTGCGCGCCAGGCCGGCATTCTCGATCGCGCTGCTGGCGATCGGCGTCGTGGCGACGGCCTATCTGCTGTACCTGCCGACCCGGCCGCGCGGCGGCTATGGGCCCGCATCGGCCGCGCCGCCGGCCGAGCCGGAACCGCCGCGGCGCCGCTGAACGCGCGCCCCGTTGGACGCGCTCAGTCGTAGCTGCGCGCGTCCTCGATGACCTTGCCGTCCTGCGGCAGCGAACCGGCCGGCACGAACTTCACCTCGCCCTTGAGCCGCATCACGTCGCGCATCGACACGGCGATCGCATCGGCCAGCCCTTGATCGTCCCGCGTGGCGTCGCAATGCAGCGTCATCACGTCGGCGCCCGGCGCGCCGGTCACCACCAGCCGCACGGCGCGCAGCTCGGGATGGCGGCGCATCACCTCCCCGATCTGGCCCGGATGGACGAACATCCCCTTGACCTTGGTGGTCTGGTCGGCGCGGCCCAGCCAGCCGCGCAGCCGGATATTGGTGCGCCCGCAGGGGCTCGGCGTCGTCGACGAGCCCGGCACGACGGCGGACAGGTCGCCGGTGCCGAAGCGGATCAGCGGATAGTCCTCGTTGCCCAGCACCGTGACCACCACTTCGCCGACCTCACCCTCCGGCATCGGCCGCGTGCCACCCGGTTCGACGATCTCGACCAGCACGCCCTCGTCGACCACCCAGCCGTCGGCGCCCTCGCTCTCATAGGCGATCAGCCCGACATCGGCGGTGCCATACATCTGGTGCACCTTGATGCCGCGCTCGACGAACCACGCGCGCAGCGAAGGCGGCAGCGCCTCGCCCGACACCAGCGCCTTGGCCAGGCTGCATGGCTGGCCGAGCTCGGCGCCGCGTTCGAGCAGGATCTTCAGGAAGGACGGCGTGCCGGCGTAGGCCGCGGGCCGCAGCATCGACAGCGCCTGCACCTGCGATTCGGTCTGGCCGACGCCGGCCGGAAACACGCAGCAGCCCAGCCGGTGCGCACCGGTTTCCATCATCATGCCGGCCGGCGTGAAGTGATACGAGAAGGTGTTGTAGACCAGCTCGCCGCGGCGAAATCCTGCGGCGAACATCGCACGCGCGGTGCGCCACCAGTCGGGCCCGTGGCCGTCGGGTTCGTGCAGCGGCCCGGGCGATTGGTAGATATGGCGCAGCGCGCCCAGCGGCGTCGCGTTGAGCCCGCCGAGCGGACCGCTGGCCTGCTGCAGCGCGCCGAGCTGCGCCTTGCGCGTGACCGGCAGCGCGGCCAGCGCCTCGCGCGAGGTCAGCGCCCGCGGATCGACATCGCGCAGCGCCTCGGCGAAGTACGGCGCGTGCGTTCTGGCATGCGCGACCTGGCGCGACAGCGCGGCCAGCAGGGACTGTTCGCGCGCGGCGGGGTCGCGCGTCTCGAGAGCGTCGAAGTGTTCTGACATGGGTGACGGATGTCGTTAAGGATGGTTGCCGCTCAGGCGAGCCAGCGCTTGCGCCGGCGGTAGCTCTTGACGTCGCGGAACGACTTGCGGCCGCCGCCGTCGGCATCGTTGGCGGCCACGCCGAGGTAGAACTCCTTGACGTCCTCGTTGGTGCGCAGCGCCTCGGCGGCGCCATCCATCACCACGCGGCCGTTCTCGAGGATGTAGCCGTAGTCGGCATAGCGCAGCGCGACCATCGTGTTCTGCTCGGCCAGCAGGAAGCTGACGCGCTCGCGCTGGTTCAGGTCGCGCACGATCTCGAAGATCTCCTCGACGATCTGCGGCGCCAGCCCCATCGACGGCTCGTCGAGCAGCACCATGTTGGGCTTGGCCATCATGGCCCGGCCGATCGCGCACATCTGCTGCTCGCCGCCCGAGGTATAGCCGGCCTGCGACTTGCGCCGGGTCTTCAGGCGGGGGAAGTAGGTGTAGATCTTGTCGAGCTCGTCGCGCGTTTCGCCGCGCGAGAGCCCGCGCGTATAGGCGCCGGTCAGCAGGTTTTCCTCGATGGTCAGGTGAGCGAAGCAGTGCCGGCCTTCCATCACCTGGATCACGCCGCGCTTGACCAGATCGTTCGGCGTCAGCTGGTCGACGCGCGCGCCGCGGTATTCGATCGACCCCTTGGTCACGTCGCCGCGCTCGGCGCGCAACAGGTTCGAGATCGCCTTCAGCGTGGTGGTCTTGCCCGCCCCGTTGGCCCCCAGCAGCGCGACGATGCTGCCCTCCGGCACGTCGAGCGACACGCCCTTGAGCACCAGGATCACGTGGTCGTAGATCACTTCGATGTTGTTGATGGACAGCAGGGTCATGGTGACCTCGGTAGTGAAAGCGGGCCGTTGAATCGAGGCGTTGGCATGTAACTCGGGGGTTCTCCCTCTCCCCCTCAGGGGGAGAGGGTTGGGGAGAGGGAGGTGGTGTCCAGCCGCGGTGGTCCATCCACCGCCGCTTGCCCTCTCCCCCGCCCCTCTCCCGCAAGCGGGAGAGGGGAGACCACTCTCGCAATTTCAGGCCATTGCAGGCATCACGACTTCGCGCAAGCCGGCGTGATGCCCTTCTCCTTCGCGTACTGCGCCGCGTTGGCCTTGAACAGCGGGTGGATCAGGCTCTTGTTGCCCTCGATCCAGTCCGACACCACGGTCCACTTGGCGCCGTCCCATTGCTGGATCTTGACCTTGCCCGAACCCTCGTGGTTTTCGCAGCTGGTCTTGATCTCCGGCAGCAGGCCGGTGGCGCCGAGCTGCTGCAGCCGCGCGTTGGTCAGGTTCAGGTTCTCGAAGGCCCAGCGCATCTGCTCGCCGCTCATCGGCTTGCCCTTGCCGAACTTGTTCTGCGCGACGCGAATGGCCTCGACCGTGACCACCGCCGCCGACACGCCGCGGTTGTACAGCACCGAGCCGATCTTGTTGCGGTCCTGCATATTGCCCTTGCCGCCGCCGTAGACCACCTTCTCGATATCGGCGATCAGCGGCACGCCCTTGCCGGCCACGTTCCAGGTCGCGCTCATGTAGCCCTTGGCGGCGTCGCCCGCGGGCACGGTGTCTTCCTCTGAGCCGGCCCACCACGAGCCGATCATCTTGTCGCGCGGATAGCCGACCTTCTGCGCGGCCTTCAGCGCGGTCTGGTTCATCACGCCCCAGCCCCAGAAGATCACGTAGTCGGGCCGCTCCTGGCGGATGCGCAGCCATTGCGCGCCCTGCTCGTTGCCCGGATGCGCGACCGGGATCTCGATCAGGTCGAACTTGCCCAGCTTGGCCTCGGCCTGCAGCGCGACGATCGGCTCCTTGCCATAGGCCGAATCGTGGTACAGGTAGACGATCTTCTTGCCGGCCAGCGAACCGCCGCTCTTGCCGGCCAGGTACTTGACGATCGCCGACACCTGCATCTGGTAGGTCGTCACCAGCGGGAAGGCGTAGGGGAACACCGAGCCGTCCACCGCGTCGGTGCGGCCATAGCCCATCATCACCAGCGGCACCTTGTCGGCCGCCGTCTTGTCGACCAGCGCGTACGAGATGCCGGTCGACATCGAATGGTAGGCGGTGCCCTTGGTGGTCGGGTTCTTGCCCTTCAGGCGCTCATAGCATTCGACGCCCTTGGCATTGTTGTACTCGGTCTCGCACTCTTCCCAGCTGAGCTTGACGCCGTTGACGCCGCCTTCCTTCAGGTTGACGTAGTTCAGGTAATCGATAAAGCCGCCGTACCAGGACTGCCCGTTGGCGCCATACGGACCGACCCGGTAGCTCGGCAGCGCGATGAACTGCTCGCCGCTCTGGGCCTGCGCCGGCAGCGCCGGCACCAGCAGCGCGGCGGCCGCGCCGACTGCCAGCGCGACGCGCTGGGCATTGCGAATCAGGTTGCTCATCACTGTCTCCTTCACCTTGGCAGGTGCATTGTTATGGCGTTGTTGTCCAACGACCCGTTTGCATGACACCGACGCGTGCCCCGTCGACACGGCGTCAATGCGGGAACGGCCACAGCCGCAGCTTCTCCTTGCCGATCTGCCACAGCCGAGCCAGGCCGTGCGGCTCGACGATCAGGAAGAAGATGATCAGGCCGCCGAACACCATCATCTGGATGTGCGACACCGTCGCATTGGTGAACGGCAGGTGCAGCAGCGCGGCCAGCGGCGGCAGCATGTTGTCGAGCAGGATCGGCAGCAGCAGGATGAACGCGGCGCCGAGGAAGGAACCGAGGATGCTGCCGACGCCGCCGATGATGATCATGAACAGCACGCGGAACGACAGGTCCAGCGAGAAGCCGTCCGGCTCGACCGAGCCCAGGTAGCAGAACGCGTACAGCGCGCCGGCCACGCCGCAGTAGAACGAGCTGACGGCGAAGGCCAGCAGCTTGGTGCGCATCAGCGGAATGCCGATGACCTCGGCCGCCACGTCCATGTCGCGCACCGACATCCATGCGCGTCCGGTCGACGAGCGCACCAGGTTCTTGGCGATCAGCGCCAGCACCGTGACGATCGCCAGCACGAACAGGTACTTGCGCATCGGCGTGTCGATCGGCAGGCCGAACAGGTCCAGCTGCTGCGCGGTGATCACGCCCGACGAGCTGTTGTTCGAGAACCAGGGGAATTTGGTCAGCGCCCACACCACGAAGAACTGCGCGGCCAGCGTCGCCACCGCCAGATAGAAGCCCTTGATCCGCAGCGAGGGCAGGCCGAAGGCCACGCCGACCAGGGCGGCCGACAGCCCGGCCAGCACGAACGTCAGCAGCACCGGCAGTCCCTCGATGCGCAGCTGGAAGTTGTAGGCCGCGTAGGCGCCGACCGCCATGAAGGCCGCGGTGCCCAGCGACAGCTGGCCCGCGTAGCCGGTCAGGATGTTCAGCCCCAGCGCGGCAAGCGAGAAGATCAGGAAGGGGATCAGGATCGCCGAGAACCAGTACTCGCTGCCGATCAGCGGCACGCCGACGAAGGCGAGCGCGAGCAGCACGGCGAAGCCGATGCGGTCCTGCCGGATCGGAAAGATCTGGCTGTCGGCGACATAGTCGGTCTTGAACTGGCCGGCTTCACGATAGAACATGGGCGACTCCCTGGCGTCGTGCCGCTGGATCGTTGGGGACCGTCACACGCGGTCGATATGCTTTTCGCCGAACAGCCCCTCGGGCCGCACCAGCAGGAACAGCAGCGCGAACACATAGGGGAACCAGCCCTCGATGCCGCCGAAGTTGCCGCCGAACATCGACTGGAACACCGGCGGGATATAGATCTCGGCCAGCTTCTCCGAGGCGCCGATGATCAGCCCGCCGACGATCGCGCCCGGCACCGAGGTGAAGCCGCCGAGGATCAGCACCGGCAGTGCCTTCAGCGCGGTCAGCGTCAGCGCGAACTGCACGCCATTGCGCGAGCCCCACAGCATGCCGGCCACCAGCGCGACGAAGCCGGCCACGCCCCAGACGATGGCCCAGATGTTCTGCAGCGGAATGCCCAGCGACAGCGCGGCCTGGTGGTCGTCCGCCACCGCGCGCAGCGCGCGGCCGACCTTGGTGTACTGGAAGAACAGCGCCAGCGTGGCGACCAGCACGCCGGCGATCGCCGCCGCGGCCAGGTCGAACTTCGAGATCACGATATTGAAGCGGGTCAGGATCGCCTCGATCGGCTCGTCGACGATGCCCAGCTGGATCGGCCGCACCTCGTTGCCGAACAGCAGCGGCCCCAGCCCCTCGAGGAAGAACGACAGGCCG
Source organism: Cupriavidus sp. UGS-1 (assembly GCF_021213615.1). Lineage (NCBI taxonomy): Bacteria > Pseudomonadati > Pseudomonadota > Betaproteobacteria > Burkholderiales > Burkholderiaceae > Cupriavidus > Cupriavidus sp. UGS-1. The sequence goes on from NZ_JAJQJF010000026.1 coordinate 19,539, forward strand.
ATGGTCGCCATGAACAGCGTGATCGGCGGCTGGTTGACCAGCTTGCGCAGCACGAAGCGTTCGGTGCCGATGCCGACCAGCGTCATCACGAAGAAGGCGCCGATCACGGCCGCCCACATCGGCATGCCCTTGTCCATCAGCCCGACCACGGCCAGCGCGGCGAAGTAGACCATCGCGCCCTGCGCGAAATTGAACACGCCGGAGGCCTTGTAGATCAGCACGAAGCCGAGCGCCACCAGCGAGTACATCAGCCCGGACAGCAGTCCGCCGAGCAGGATTTCGAAGAAGAAGGTCATCGGCGTGGCCTCGGTGAAGGACGGGAGTCAGCGTTGCGCAAGTGGGCGATGCCGTTCAGTGCGACGCGCCCAGGTAGGCGCGGATCACCTCGGGGTGGGACTTGACCTGCTCGGGCGTGCCGTCGCCGATCTTCTTGCCGTAGTCGAGCACCACCACGCGGTCGGAGATGTCCATCACCACGCCCATGTCGTGCTCGATCAGCACGATGGTGGTGCCGAACTGCTGGTTGACGTCCAGGATGAAGCGGCACATATCCTGCTTCTCCTCGACGTTCATGCCCGCCATCGGTTCGTCCAGCAGCAGCAGCGAGGGCTCCGCCGCCAGCGCGCGCGCCAGTTCGACGCGCTTCTGCAGGCCGTAGGGCAGGCGCCCCACCGGCGTCTTGCGGATCGACTGGATCTCGAGGAAGTCGATCACCTCCTCGACTTTGCGCCGGTGCGCGATCTCCTCGTTGCGGGCCGGTCCCCACCACAGCGCGTTGGCCAGCAGCCCGGAGCGAAAGCGCGTGTTGCGCCCGGTCATGATGTTGTCGAGCACGGTCATGCCCTTGAACAGCGCGATGTTCTGGAACGTGCGGGCGATGCCCTGGCGCGCGGCGGCGGTCGGATTCATCTTGCGCCGCTCCTCGCCGCGGAACACGATGCGTCCCTGCTGCGGGTGATAGACGCCGTTGATCACGTTCAGCATCGAACTCTTGCCGGCGCCGTTCGGGCCGATGATCGCGCGGATCTCGTGCTCCCGGACATCGAACGAGATGTCGGTCAGCGCCTTGACGCCACCGAACGACAGCGAGATATGCTGCAGATCGAGGATCACCTCGCCATGCCGCGTCGCGGTCGCCCCTGTCGCACGCTGGTTCGACTTCGACTCCGCCTCGATCGCCACGCCGCCTTCGGCCAGCGGCTCGCCGGCTTGCTGTGTCCCGGGCCCTGCCCCTGCGCCGGACCATTCAGGCGAGCCGTCGGCCCGCCGCTCCACGCCTTGCCACGCCATCTGCGTCATCCTCCTGCCCCTGCTATGCCGCTTGCTCGGCGGGCGTCGCGGCGCCGGCCTGCGTTGCCGTCGCGGCCTGCGCCGCTGCCGCCGGCGGGAAGCGCCGGGCATCCACCAGCTTCAGCGTCGCGCTGACGCTGCCTTCGCGCCCGTCCTCGAACTTGACGCGCGTCTCGATGAACTGCTCCGCGCGGCCGGCATACAGCGCGTCGATCAGCACCGCGTACTTCTCCGCGATGAAGCCGCGGCGCACCTTGCGCGTGCGGGTCAGTTCGTCGTCGTCCGGATCGAGCTCCTTGTGCAGGATCAGGAAGCGCGCGATCTGCGAGCCGGACAGCGCCGGATCCTTGGCCAGGTCCGCATTGACCTGCTCCACGCATTCGGTGATCAGCTCGATCACCTGCGGCTGCGCGGCCAGGTCGATATAGCCCGCGTACGGCAGATGGCGCCGTTCGGCCCAGTTGCCGACCGCCTCGAAGTCGATGTTGACGAAGGCGCAGACGCGGTCGCGGCCGGTGCCGAACGCCACCGCCTCCTTGATGTAGGGGAAGAACTTGAGCTTGTTCTCGATGTACTTGGGCGCGAACATCGAACCGTCGGCCAGCTTGCCGACGTCCTTGGCGCGATCGATGATCTTCAGATGGCCGTCGGCGTCGATCACGCCGGCGTCGCCGGTCATGAAGTAGCCGTCGTCGTTGATCGCCTCGCGCGTCGCATCGTCGCGCTTGTAGTACGCCTTGAGCAGACCCACACCGCGCACCAGCACCTCGCCGTTGTCGGCGATGCGGATCTCCATGCCGGGCGCGGCCGGGCCGACCGAGTCGAACTTGACCTGGCCGTCGGGCTGCAGGCAGACATAGGCGCAGGTCTCGGTCTGGCCGTAGAACTGCTTCAGGTTGATGCCGATCGAGCGATAGAAGCGGAACAGGTCCGGGCCGATCGCCTCGCCCGCGGTATAGGCCACGCGGATGCGGCTCATGCCGAGCACATTGCGCAGCGGGCCGTAGACCAGCCATTCGCCGAGCGCGTAGCGCATCCGCTCGAGCAGCGGCACCGGACGGCGATCGAGGATGTCGGCGCCGCAGCGGCGCGCCACGGCCATGGCCCGGTCGAACAGCTTGCGCTTGAGCCAGCCGGCATCCTCCATGCGGATCATCACCTGCGTCAGCAGGCTTTCGTAGATGCGCGGCGGCGCGAAGTAGTAGGTTGGGCCGATCTCGCGCAGATCGGTCATCACGGTCTCGCGCGACTCGGGGCAGTTGACGGTAAAGCCCGCGGCCAGCGCCTGCGCGTACGAGAACAGGTTGTCGCCGACCCAGGCCATCGGCAGGTACGACAGCACATCGTCGTCGGGGCCGAGCCGGTCGAATTCGCAGCCATGCATCGCCGCGCCGATCAGGCCGCGGTGCGAATGGCAGACGCCCTTGGGCTTGCCGGTGGTGCCCGAGGTGTACAGGATGATCGCCGTATCGTCCGGATCGCCGGCCGCCACGGCCTGGTCGAAGAAGCCCGGATGCGCGCGGTCGTATTCGCGGCCGATCTCCTGCAGGCGCTCATACGACATCAGCGACGGATGGTCGTAGTCGCGCAGCCCGCGCGGGTCTTCGTAGATCAGGTGGCGCACCGCACCGCCCTGCGCGGCCAGGTCCTGCTCGACCTCGAGCAGCTTGTCGACCTGCTCCTGGTCCTCGACCACCGCGAACGCGATTTCGGCGTCGCGCAGCACGTAGACCATTTCGCTGGCGATCGCGTCCTGATACAGCGGCACCGGCACGCCGCCCAGCGCCTGGGCGGCGGTCATGGCCCAGTACAGCCGCGGACGGTTGTCGCCGACCACCGCCAGGTTCATGCCGCGGCCGAAGCCGAGCGCCGCCAGCCCGCAGGCCAGTGCGCGTACCTCTTGCGCCGCCTGCGACCAGCTGCTCGTCTGCCAGATACCGAGATCCTTCTCGCGATAGGCCGGATGATCCGGCCGCTGCTGCGCATGCGCCAGCAGCAGTCGCGGGAAGGTCGTTGCCGACCTGTCCTGCATCGCTGTCTCCTGTCCCTCCGGCGGGTGGGTTCCCGCCGGTGCCAAGCGCCGGTGCCGATCGTTATACTTGCCGCTGGTCGCCCGCCGGCCAGACGGCCGCGGCGCGCCAGGGATATCGTGGCCGCGCCTTTGCGCGCGGGTCGGTCCGTGGTGAACGTAAGATAGCCGATGCCCCTCCCCCCGGTTGTCACGTCGGTGACAATTCCGGGTTAATCCCTAGCGGAGTCCTCGCCGGACTCCCGACCGGAGCCTAGCAGGCATGCTCAACGACTTTCTGGACCGGTGCATCTGGGCCGCCGACCTCAGCGACGAACAGCGCCAGCGGGTGCGGCAGGCCATGTTCGTGCGCGAATACAACCCCGGCGACTACGTCTGCCACAAGGGCGAGATGGCCGAGCACTGGCTCGGCGTGCTGGAGGGGATCGTCAAGATCACGACGGTGTCGCCATCGGGCAAGTCGGTGACCTTCACCGGCGTGCCGACCGGCGGCTGGTTCGGCGAAGGGGCCGCCCTCAAGCAGGAGATCCGCAAGTACGACGTGATGGCGCTGCGCCATTCGCGCATCGCCTTCCTGCCGCGCGAGACCTTCCAATGGCTGCTCGATACCAGCCTGCCGTTCACGCGCTTCCTGCTGACGCAGCTCAACGAGCGGCTCGGCCAGTTCATCGCCGCGGTCGAATACGAGCGGCTGCTCGATATCGACTCGCGCGTCGCGCGGGCGGTGTCGTCGCTGTTCAACGAGCACCTGTATCCGGGCATCGGCACCAAGCTGGAAATTTCGCAGGAAGAGATCGGACTGCTGGCCGGCATTTCGCGGCAGCGGGCGAACCAGGCCCTGAAGGTATTGGAGCAGCAAGGCCTGGTTCGGGTCGACTATGGCGAGATCGAGGTGCTCGATCTCGAAGGATTGCGCCAGTACGGCGAATGAGGCATCGGATTCAGACCGGCGCCGTTTGCCCGGCTGGCACCCGTTCGGGCAGCGGCGGCGCGGACGGCGGCACCGTGGCAGGCGTGGAAGATGTGGCAGGTGTGGAAGCCGTGGAGGACGTGGAAGGCGTGGAAGGCGTGGAAGGCGTGGAAGGCGTGGAAGGCGTGGAAGACGTGGAAGACGTGGAAGACGTGGAAGACGTGGAAGACGTGGAGGAAGGCGATGCGGCTGGCTGCTGAGGGTTCGGCGATTTGCCCTTGTCCACCGGATGCCGCTGCGGGCGATCGTTCGGCTTGCGCGGCGCGTCCAGGTCAAACTGATGCAAGGACTCGAACTTGCCGTCGGTGTAGACCGTGACGGGCTTTTCGCAGTCCGTCTCCGCCACCGTGGCGACCGGGGGAACCACGGACTTCAGTTCCTGCCTCAGCACGTACGCCGCGGCCTGTTGCGGCGAGATCGGCTGCTCGGCGATCGGACCGGAAACCGCCTCGATCTCGTCGGCCACGACGACGCGCTCCGCGGACGGTCCCCCGGCACCGCCTGCCCCGGCCGCTTCGCCCGCCCAGCGATGGAGGTAGCCGCAGGTCGTATTGCCGATTCGCAGACTGGACGTCAGCCTGAGCAACAGCTCGGTCGGCACGTCTTCTTCGGCTTTCCACTCGAAGGCGAATTGGCTCTGTAGCCGGCGCACGCTGTCGTGGAGCAGCGGAACGATCTCCCTCTGGTAGAACTGGCCCAGCGAAACGTCGAATACCGTCTGATGCAATGCCTTGGCATCGCCCTCGATATGTTTGGGCACCTCGGCCAGGCGGATGGTCTTCCATGCCCACTTCGCCAGGCTCGGCCGTCCCTGCGGCACGAAGCGCAACGCCTCGCCATCCTTGCGCGATGCGACCGCCAGCACCTCCTCGTGAGTCCGCTCGCCCGAGATCCAATCGAGCAGCCCCGGCTTGCGGGTGAAGCGCGCCAGTCGCACGCCCTCGGGCAAGGCCGCGCCTGCCGGGCGGTCGTCGTGCAGCGCCTGCGCCGCGGCGGCCGACACACCGCGTTCCTGCACGACCTGGCGCACGAACGCGGCGAGCCGCTGTCCGGCGACAAAGGGCTTGGCCTTCTGCTGGATCGCCTCGATCAGGCTCGCGCGTGCATCGAGCACCGCGGATACGATCCGATCGGCCTTGTCGCGGCACACCCCATTGAGGATCGCCTGGAAGCGCTGTGCCGCGCAAGCCCGGCACGACGCCATGGCTTCGTCGACGGCGCGGGCCAGGGCCCGCCGCGTCGCCCGCGTCGACTCCGGGCTGCCATCCTTCTTGACCGTGCAGATCAGCAGCGGCCTGACTTCGTGATTCTCGTTATCCGACAGGATGCCACGCGCCCACTGCTCCAGCAGCCGCGGGGCTTCGTCCTCGATCGTCGCGACCATGAAACGGCCCATCAGTTCGGCCATGTTCCGGTAACCGCAATCCTCTCGGTCACCCCTGGCGATCGACAGCAAGCGCTCCATGTCGCGGCGGGCGCGCTGCTTGCGCTCGGGCGAGCCGCTACCCCGGGCGTGCAGCCGGAACTCGATGGCATCGCCTCCGCTCTTGAACGACAGCACCAGGATGTCATCCTCGATCCTGGACTTGCCGCGATCGATCTGTTCCAGGCTCACCGGACCTTCTTCGGGACAGCGGATCCATGCGTCGATTTCTCCCGGGTTCAGCGATACCAGCGTCCCCAGCGCGCGCTCGGAGATCGGGCGCCGGTTCGACGCCGCCGCCTGGCCGCGCCGTTCGGCCGCGCCGGCTTCGGCGAGCGGTGCCTCGAAGCCCGGCCACAGCTCTTCGACAACGCGATCGGCATGCCCGCGCAGGCCCTTGACCAGGCCCGCCGTGATGGTGGATCCGCTGCGCAGCGCCCGCTCCATCCTGCGCGTGCTGCTGCGGAAGAACAGATAGTCCATCAGCTGCCGGATCCGCGTCTGCACCAACGATTCGCCGTTCTCGAACTGGCGCTCGATGCATAGCCGCCGTGTCTTTCCCTTGGTAACCAGCTTCAGCGTGAAGATCTCTTCGCCGATCTGGAATCGGCCGCTCGGCTCCGGCCCGCTGGCCTTCTGTCCGAGGACGCGCGCCACGAAGTCGCCTGGATTGCTTCGCACGTGCTGGTAGTACTGATCGTACGTCGTCTTTTTCACCTGTCCGATAAACGTCGCCATGACTTTCGATCCTCATAGGGTGAGTGGAGGCGGTCATCGTACGGATCGCGACGAGGCCACTTTTCGGAAAGCGACCGATTCTTTGTCGATGGAAATGGCACCACGCGGCGGGCACGAAGCGCGAAGCATCCTTCGCGCGTACTCGTGCTCGTGCAGGACGCGGATGGTGGAGAGGACAGGGGAAGCGAAGCGAGAGGAAGTTCGGGAAGACGAGGCGGACGGGAACCGGGAAAGACGCGAACCGACGCGCGGGCCGGTCCGCGGAGCGGCCGATCGGTGGGTTATCGGCCGTACTTCAGCGGCCGCTACTTCAGCGGCCGGTACTTCAGCGGCCGGTGCGTCAGCGGCTCTGGCTGTAGACGTAGACGCCGCGTCCCGTCTTGCGGCCGAGGTAGCCGGCGGCCACCATCTCGCGCATCAGCATCGCCGGCCGGTACTTCGGATCGGCGAACTCGGCGTACAGCACCTCCATCACGGCGAGCATCGTGTCGAGCCCGATCATGTCGGCCAGCGCCAGCGGGCCGATCGGATGATTGCATCCGAGCTTCATGCCCTCGTCGATCTCTTCGGGCGAGGCCAGGCCCTCGCCGAGCACGCAGAAGGCCTCGTTGATCATCGGGCAGAGGATGCGGTTGACGACGAAGCCCGGGCTGTTCTTCACCGTGATCGGATACTTGCCGAGCTGCTTCGACAGCTGCTCGACCGCCGCGTGCGTGGCGTCGCTGGTCTGCAGGCCGCGGATCAGCTCGACCAGCGCCATCATCGGCACCGGGTTGAAAAAGTGCATGCCGATGAAGCGCTCGGGCCGGTTGATCGCCGCGGCCAGCTTGGTGATCGAGATCGACGAGGTATTGGACGCGACGATGGTGTCGTCGCCGACCAGCGCATCGATCTGCTTCAGGATCTTGAGCTTGAGCTCGTAGTTCTCGGTGGCGGCCTCGATCACGATCTGCGCGGCCTTCAGGTCCTCGTACGCGGTCGAGCCGCGCACGCGCGCGAGCGCGGCGTTCTTGTCGGCCTCGGTGATCTTGTCCTTCTTGATCAGCCGGTCCAGGCTGCCGGCGATCGTGGCGATGCCCTTGTCGATCGCGCCCTGGCTGATATCGACCATCACGACATCGAGCCCGACCACCGCGCATGCCTGCGCGATGCCGTTGCCCATGGTGCCTGCGCCGATGATGCCGACGGTGTGGATTGTCATGCTGTCTCCCTGCTTGCGAATGGAATAGGAATGGATCGGGGATGGAGGTGCAGTCGGGCCGCACGCGGGCGTCAGCCCAGCGCCGCGATGATGCGCGCCGCGTGCTGCTGCAGCACGGCCGGATCCTGCGGCTCGCTCGCGTGGCCGCGCAGCGGGCGGTCGGCGTAGCGCGGCACGATATGGAAATGCACGTGCGGCACGGTCTGGCCGGCGGCGGCGCCGTTGAACTGGCCGATCGACAGGCCGTCCGGTTCGAACGCGTCCCGCACCGCGCGCGCGATGCGCTGGGTCGTGCGGATCGCGGCCTGCGCGGCGCCTTCCGACAGCTCGAACAGCTCGGCGGCGGCCTCCTTGGGCAGCACCAGCACGTGGCCGTCGGACTGCGGCATGATGTCCATGAAGGCCAGCGTGTCGGCGTCCTCGTAGACCTTGTGGCAAGGCAGCTCGCCTCGCAGGATTCGGGCAAAGATATTGTTCGGGTCGTACACCGTGAGCTCCGGTTCGGAAAAGCGTGGCGGCGGCAATGCGGCGCCGCCTGCGAGTTTAACGCACGGTCGTGCGAAATTGCGGCGCGCGACGATGGCCGCGGAAAACGACAGCGCCGGGCACGGCGGCCCGGCGCTGTCGTGCCGTTCGGCAAGCGCTACATGTTGCGTCGATACTGTCCGCCGACCTCGAACAGCGCATGCGTGATCTGCCCGAGCGAGCAGACCCGCACCGCGTCCATCAGCACCGCGAACACGTTCTCGTCGTCGATCACCGCCTGGCGCAGCCGCGCCAGCATCGCCGGTGCCTCGTCGGCATGGCGGGCGTGGAAGTCCTGCAGCCGTTGCAACTGGCTCTGCTTCTCGTCCTCGCTGGAGCGTGCCAGCTCCAAGGTGGCCGGGGTCGGATCGCCGTCGGGATTGCGGAAGGTGTTGACGCCGATGATCGGCAGCGAGCCGTCGTGCTTGCGCTGCTCGTAATACATCGACTCTTCCTGGATCTTGGCGCGCTGGTAGCCGGTCTCCATCGCGCCGAGCACGCCGCCGCGCTCGGCGATCCGCTCGAACTCCTGCAGCACCGCCTCCTCCACCAGGTCGGTCAGCTCCTCGATCAGGAAGCTGCCCTGGTTGGGGTTCTCGCACTTGGCGACGCCCCATTCGCGATTGATGATCAGCTGGATCGCCAGCGCACGCCGCACCGATTCCGCCGTCGGCGTGGTGATGGCCTCGTCGTAGGCGTTGGTATGCAGCGAATTGCAGTTGTCGTAGATCGCGATCAGCGCCTGCAGCGTGGTGCGGATGTCGTTGAAGTCGATCTCCTGCGCGTGCAGCGAGCGGCCCGAGGTCTGGATGTGGTACTTCAGCTTCTGGCTGCGCTCGTTGGCGCCGTACTTGTCGCGCAGCGTGACGGCCCAGATGCGGCGCGCGACGCGGCCCAGCACGCTGTACTCCGGATCCATGCCGTTCGAGAAGAAGAACGACAGGTTGGGCGCGAAGTCGTCGATATGCATGCCGCGCGCCAGATAGGCCTCGACATAGGTGAAGCCGTTGGCCAGCGTGAAGGCCAGCTGCGAGATCGGATTCGCACCGGCCTCGGCGATGTGATAGCCGGAGATCGACACCGAGTAGAAGTTGCGCACCTGATGATCGACGAAGTACTGCTGGATGTCGCCCATCACCTTCAGCGAGAACTCGGTCGAGAAGATGCAGGTGTTCTGGCCCTGGTCCTCCTTCAGGATGTCGGCCTGCACGGTGCCGCGCACGTTCTGCAGCACCATCGCGCGGATCTTCGCGGCCTCGCCGGCATCGGGCTCGCGGCCCTGCTCGCGGCGAAAGCGCTCGAGCTGCTGGTCGATCGCGGTATTCATGAACATCGCCAGGATCGCCGGCGCCGGACCGTTGATCGTCATCGACACCGAGGTCTGCGGATCGATCAGGTCGAAGCCGTCGTACAGCACCTTCATGTCGTCGAGCGTCGCGATCGAGACGCCCGAATTGCCGACCTTGCCGTAGATGTCGGGACGCAGGTCCGGATCCTCGCCGTACAGCGTCACCGAATCGAATGCCGTCGACAGCCGCTTGGCCGGCATGCCTTCGGAGACCAGCTTGAAGCGGCGATTGGTGCGGAAGGCATCGCCCTCGCCGGCGAACATCCGGGTCGGATCCTCGTTCTCGCGCTTGAACGGAAAGACGCCCGCGGTGTACGGGAAATAGCCCGGCAGGTTCTCGCGCATCAGCCAGCGCAGCAGCTCGCCCTCGTCGGTGAAGCGCGGCAGCGCGACCTTGCGCAGGCGTGTGCCCGACAGCGTGGTGGTGACGAGGCCGGTGCGCAGCTCCTTGCCGCGGATCGTGACCACATGCTCTTCGCCGCTGTAGGCCTCGCGCAGCGCGGGCCAGCCCGCCAGCAGCGCGCGCTCGGTCTCGCCCAGCGCGCCGTCGCGCTCGGCCTCGAGCGCCTGCAATGCCGCCAACGCGCCGGCCCCGGCGGAAGGCGACGCCTCCGCCAGCATGCGCCGTGCCTCGCGCAGCTGCTGCCGCTCGCGCGCGATCCGGCTCTGCGCGGCCACGCGCTTGTGATAGCCGCGCACGGTGTCGGCCAGCTCGGCCAGATAGCGGCTGCGCGCCGGCGGCACGATCGCGTTGCGGCCGGTGCTCTGCCGTCCCGCCAGCCGCGGCAGCGTGCCGTCGCGCAGCACCAGGCCGCGCGCGGCCAGCGCCTCGCGCAGGCCCAGGTACAGCATCGTCACGCCGTCGTCGTTGAAGCGCGAGGCCTGCGTGCCGTAGACCGGCATGTCCTCGGCGCGCGCATGCCATTGCTCGCGGTTGCGCTGCATCTGCTTGGCAACGTCGCGCCACGCGTCCTGCGCGCCCTTGCGGTCGAACTTGTTGATCGCGACGAAGTCGGCGAAGTCCAGCATGTCGATCTTCTCGAGCTGGCTGGCCGCGCCGAACTCGGGCGTCATCACGTACAGCGACAGGTCGACATGGGGCACGATCGCCGCGTCGCCCTGGCCGATGCCGGAAGTCTCGACGACGATCAGGTCGAAGCCGGCGACCTTGCAAGCCGCCAGCGCGTCCGGCAGTGCCCGCGACACCTCGCTGGCGGCGTCGCGCGTGGCCAGCGAGCGCATGTAGATCTGCGGGTGGTGGATCGCGTTCATGCGGATCCGGTCGCCCAGCAGCGCGCCGCCGGTACGCCGGCGCGACGGGTCGATCGAGATCACGGCGATGCGCAGGCCGTCCTGCTGGTCGAGCCGGAAGCGGCGGATCAGCTCGTCGGTCAGCGACGATTTGCCGGCGCCGCCGGTGCCGGTCACGCCCAGCACCGGGGTCGCGATGCCGGCGGCGTCGGCATGCAGCGCCGCGGCAAGCGCGGGATCGGCCTTGCCGTTCTCCAGCACGGTGATCCATTGCGCCAGCGCGCGCCGATCGCCCGCGCGCAGCGTGTCGAGCGTGGCAGGGGCATGGCGCGACAGGTCGAAGTCGCAGCGGCGCACCATGTCGGCGATCATGCCGGCCAGGCCCATGCGCTGGCCGTCCTCGGGGCTGTAGATGCGCGCGACGCCGTAGTCCTGCAGCTCGCGGATCTCGGCCGGCACGATCACCCCGCCGCCGCCGCCGAACACCTGGATATGGGCGCCGCCGCGCTCGCGCAGCAGGTCCACCATGTACTTGAAGTATTCGACGTGGCCGCCCTGGTAGCTCGACACGGCGATGCCTTGCACGTCCTCCTGCAGCGCGGCCGCGACGACTTCCTCGACCGAGCGGTTGTGGCCGAGGTGGATCACCTCGCAGCCTTGCGCCTGCAGGATGCGGCGCATGATGTTGATCGAAGCATCGTGGCCGTCGAACAAGGATGCGGCCGTAACGAAGCGGACCTTGTGGGTCGGCGCGCCGGCGGGCGCGGGTGCCGGCGCCACGGTAGCGGCCTCGGCTTCGGCGCCTGCCTTGCGCAGGTCTGACAGATCGGTCATGGTCTCCACCCGGTGAGGCCGGGACCGGCGGACAGACTGCGCCGCCGAAGCACCGGCCATCGCGTTGTGCGGCCATTGCTGGCCATATTGTCTGGGGTCGCCCGCACGGCGCAGCCGCCGGGGGGCCAGTCGATTGTAGGCCCATCCCGCCGGGCCTGACCAGCGGGCAGCAAACGGCACGTGACGCCCTCTGCCTTCGGCTACAATCCAGAACATCCGCCGGGACTCGGACCTCCGGTCGGCACAACAAAGGACACGCACCGCCGGCCGTGTCGACCTACTGAAGGGAGATTCCTATGCGGCATTGCGTGCCGTGGCTGCCGCGCCTTGCGCTGGTGGCGGGTCTGATCGGCCTGCCTGCCAGTGCCATCGCGTGGGACTACACGCCTGCGGCCATCTCGGGTCTGACCAGCCTGTACGGCTATCTGACCAACCAGAACGCCACGCTGGAGCGCGCCGCGGCCAAATACCCGTCGCTGCGCAACGACATCCAGCAGGTGCGCAATGCGTTCGACCGCCAGTATCCCGATGCGCTGGCGACGGTGACCCGGCTGTTCCAGGACATTCCGCTGCCCGCCGCCGATCGCGCCCGGCTGGCGACCAAGGTGCTGGAAATGGACCGCGAGGCGATGCAGTCGGCGCTGGCCTCCGAGCCCGCGATGCAGGCCTATCTGCAGCGCGTGCGCGAAAGCGCCCAGGGGGACATGGAGAAGGCCTCGCTGCAGCTGCTGCTGGCCGCGGTCTACGAGGACAAACCCGCCGCCGAACTGGCCTCGCCGATGGCCCGCAGCTACACCACCAAGGGCATCCGCCAGGCCGGCGCGATCGACCTGATGCTGCGCATGCCGCTGTCGTGGGAGCGCGATCCGGCCCGCGAAAAGCTGCTGCCGGACAACGCCATCTTTGCCTTCACCAGCCAGGGCGGCAACGGCCTGTCGACGATCGATCTGCTGGCGCGGCCGCTGCCGAAGGATGGCGCGAAGGACGGGGCCAAGGACGGGGCCAAGGAAGCGGGGAAGGAAGCGGGGAAGGACGCTGCAAGCGCGGCGGCCGCCGCGCGCGCCACCGAGGAACTGAAGGCGCTGACCGGCGCCGGCGCCAAGGTGATCGCCCAGGGCACGGTCCGGCTGGCCAATCACCGCGCCAATTGGGCCAGTTTCTCCATCGCCAGCGACGGCGGCCGCCTGCAGTACGGCCGCGTCTGGTGGGTGCCGCTGCCGGAGGCCGGCCAGACCGCGGTGCTGCTGTGCCGCACGCCATCGTTGCCGCCGCAGGCCGCCGACAACGAGCGGCAGCGGCTGGAACCGTTGTGGCAGGCGGTCGCCGCCACGCTGTCGACCGCGACGCCGGCGCGCTGAGCGCCGCCGCCTAGCGCGACAGATGCCGCGCCGGCCACCAGCCCGCCGAGGGCTCGGGGAGCCGGATCGGGTCCGGCCGCGGCCGCGGTCGCAACAGCGCGGCCAGAGCGCGCCATGACAGCGGCGCCGACTGCTGCGCCACCGTGAAGCGCGCCCCCGGCGCGTCGGCCGAGATCCATACCCACGCGCCGTCGGGCAGGTCGAACGACTGGCCCGGCGCCAGCCAGACGTCGCCGCGCTGCCCTTCCACCGTCAGCCAGATATTGCCCTCGCGCGCGACGATGCGCTGGCCCGGCCGCGCGCGCCAGCTGACCGGCGTACCGGCCTGGTCCAGCTCGAAGTCCCTGAGTTCCTGCATGGTGCTGCTCCTGTCGATGGGCATCGAACGGAGCCGGCCCGTCCAACCGCCGCCCGCGCCGCACGCGGGCCGGCCATTGCCCAGGCGGGCATGGTGGACGGCGATGGTCGGAAAGCCTTTCGGTATTCCGCGACGGTTGTTGCCCGCTGCGCCAGGCCTGCTGCCACTGTGGGCGACCGCACGGACGGCGGCGCCACGGCGTGCTTCGATGCACGATTTCATTATGGACGGCCGGCGCGGCCATCCCAGTGACAGTTCCAGACAGTTTCCCAGGTACTGTTCCGGCGTTTTTTCTGACAGTTCGGCCGTCGGTTAGCGGTGCAGCACGGCGTTGCGCCGCGCGTAGCCGAAATAGATCACCAGGCCGAGCGCCAGCCACAGCAGGAAGGCGATCCAGGTGAACGGCTGCAGATGCGCCATCAGGAACAGGCAGAAGCCTACCGACAGCAGCGGCACCACCGGCACGCCGGGGCAGCGGAAGGTACGCGGCAGGTCGGGCCGGGTCCGGCGCAGCACCAGCACCGCGATCGAGATCAGCGCGAAGGCCGACAGCGTGCCGATATTGATCAGCTCGGCCAGCACGTTCAACGGCACCAGGCCGGCGATCGACGAGAACACGATGCCGACCGTCCAGGTCGCGTGAAACGGCGTCGCGTGCACCGGATGCACCTGCGACAGCCTGGCCGGCAGCAGCCCGTCGCGCGACATCGCGAACAGGATGCGGGTCTGGCCGTAGGTCATCACCAGGATCACCGTGGTCATGCCGAGGATCGCGCCCAGGTCGACGAAGCCGGCGACCCAGTTTTCGCCGGCGTACTGCAGCGCCAGCGAGACCGGATGGTCGATGCCCTCGAACTTCGGGAACGGCACGATGCCGGTCATGATCGCCGCCACCGCGACATACAGCAGCGCGCAGACCGCGAGCGAGCCGATGATGCCGATCGGCAGGTCGCGGCGCGGGTTGCGCACCTCCTCCGCCGCCGAGGTCACCGCGTCGAAGCCGATGAAGGCGAAGAACACCAGCGCCGCCGCATTGACGATGCCGGCGAAGCCAAACGGCGCATAGGGCTGCCAGTTGGCCGGCTTGACGTGCCAGACGCCGACCACGATGAACAGCAGCACCACCGCGACCTTGATCGCCACCATGATGTTGTTGACGCGCGCCGACTCGCGCACGCCGTACGACACCACCCAGGTGATCGCCAGCATGATCAGCACCGCGGGCAGGTTCAGTACCGTCTGCACGCCGGGCACCGCGCCCGGTGCCGCGGTCAGCGCGGCCGGCAACTGCAGGCCGAAGCCCGACAGCAGCGACTGGAAGTAGCCGGACCAGCCCACCGACACCGCCGAGGTTGCCAGCCCGTATTCGAGCAGCAGGTCCCAGCCGATCATCCAGGCGACGATCTCGCCCAGCGTGGCGTAGCTGTAGGTATAGATCGAGCCGGACACCGGGATCGCGGTCGCGAACTCGGCGTAGCACAGCGCGGCGAAACCGCAGGCAAGCGCGGCGATCACGAAGGACAGCGTCAGCGCCGGACCGGCGGTCAGCGCGCCGGTACCGGTCAGCACGAAGATGCCGGTGCCGATGATGGCGCCGATGCCCATCATCACCAGGTCGACCGGGCCGAGCACCTTTTTCAAGCCATCGTCGCGGCTCGCGGCGAGCATCGTTTCGATGTCCTTGGTGCGGAACAAGCTCATGAAGGGATCTCCTGCATTGGCGGCATCCGCCCCGGGGGTCGGTCACGCGGTGTCGCCAGGATCGAGTTGGCCGGCCTGTGGATGACCGGTCGCCAATGCCCGCGCGCGCCACCGCCTGGGCGGACGCGCGGGCAGCCCGCGGGCCGGCAAGGTGTGCCGGCCGGGGCAAAAAAGGCGCCTAGTTTAGCGAACCGCGCCGGCCAAGCCGTCACTTATGGAGGCGGGCGTCGGGGTTCGGGGCAGGAGATTCCGGGGAAGGGGGGCGGCTTATCGGCGAGAGAAGGAATCCACGCCGGCGGGTGTTCTCCCTCTCCCCATCAGGGGGAGAGGGTTGGGGAGAGGGGGTGGTTTCGATCCGCGATGGCAGAACGACCGCCCGCTGCCCTCTCCCCTGCCCCTCTCCCGCAGGCGGGAGAGGGGAAAACCAAGCCGCGGTGCGGTGCGCGCGCGACGCCTTACTGCACGTCCTTCAGCGCCTGCCGCACCGTGTCGAACAGCTCGGCGATCTGCGCCTCGGTGACGATCAGCGGCGGCGAGAAGGCCAGGATGTCGCCGGTGTAGCGAACCAGCACGCCGCGCTCCAGGCACTTCAGGAAGACCTCGTAGCCGCGCGCGCCCGGCTGTCCCGGCCGCGGTTCGAGCTCGATGCCGGCCACCAGGCCCAGGTTGCGGATGTCCTTGACGTGCGGGGCGCCACGGACGCCGTGCGCGGCCTCCTCGAACAGCGGCGCCAGCTTCGCGGCGCGGCCGAACAGGTCCTCGCTGCGGTACAGGTCCAGCGTGGCGATCGCCGCGGCGGCCGCCAGCGGGTGGCCCGAATAGGTGTAGCCGTGCGGCAGCTCGATCGCGCCCGCGGCGGCGGCGTCGATCACCGTATCGTGGACCTCGCGCCGGACCGCCACCGCGCCCATCGGCACGGCCGCGTTGTTGATCGCCTTGGCCATCGTGATCAGGTCCGGCGTGACCTGGAAGCGCTCGGCCGCGGTGGCCGCGCCCAGGCGGCCGAAGGCAGTGATCACCTCGTCGAAGATCAGCAGGATGCCGTGCTTGCTGGTGATCTCGCGCAGCCGCTCCAGATAGCCGACCGGCGGCACCAGCACGCCGGCCGAGCCCGCCAGCGGCTCGACGATCACGGCGGCGACATTGGACGGGTCGTGCAGCGCGATGATCCGCTCGAGGTCGTCGGCCAGATGCGCGCCCCAGGTCGGCTGCCCCTTGGAGAAGGCCGCCTCGGCGATATTGAGCGTGGCCGGCAGATGGTCGGTACCGGGCATCAGGTTGGCCGAGAAGGCCTTGCGGTTCGGGCCGATGCCGCCGACCGCCATGCCGCCGAAGCCGACGCCGTGATAGCCGCGCTCGCGGCCGATGAAGCGGGTGCGCTGCCCCTCGCCGCGGGCGCGGTGGTAGGACAGCGCGATCTTCAGCGCGGTATCGACCGACTCGGAGCCCGAGTTGGTGAAGAAGATGCGGTCCAGGCCCGACGGCATGATCGCCGCCACCTTGCTGGCCGCCTCGAACGACAGCGGATGCCCCATCTGGAACGGCGGCGCATAGTCCAGCGTCTGCACCTGGTGCGCGATCGCGTCGGCGATCTCCTTGCGGCAGTGCCCGGCGGCCACGCACCACAGGCCGGCGCAGCCGTCGAGGATCTTGCGGCCGTCGTGGGTCGTGTAGTACATGCCGCTGGCCGAAGCCAGCAGCCGCGGCGCCGCCTTGTACTGGCGGTTCGCGGTGAACGGCATCCACAGCGCATCGAGATCGGGAATCACGGTCTTGGCGGCGTCCATTACTTCCTCCTTGGTTCGTCCGGATGTCGTTCCGGGTGTCGTTCGGGGTCCGCGCCACCGCGCCGAAGCGCCCGATGGTGCGGGATAGCGATCCGGCCACTGTAGCGAGCCCTGCTTCAGCTAAAAATATACGGTTGTGAAATGCTCGCCTTACCGTACTGTTTTTTCGCCTCAAACCGTACAGGTACATGAGCGCCCCAACCCAGTGCCATCATCGCGATGCCACGGTATTGGCCGACAATCCGCGCCATCGCGGCATGACCGAGCGGTCCGGCGGCGCGCTTCGCCCCGCTTGAACTGTACAGGCATCGCCCGCACAATGCGGTCGCATGATCCAGCTCGAATTGACCCGCAGCCGCCGTGGCGGCGACACGCTGACCGAACAGATCGTCGCCGGCATCGCCGCGCTGGTGGACCGGCGCGCGCTGCGCCCCGGCATCGCGGTGCCCTCGGTGCGGCGCTTCGCCGCGCAGCATGGCGTCAGCACCTTCACGGTGGCCGAGGCCTACGGCCGGCTGACCGCGCTCGGCTACCTGGCGGCGCGCGCCGGCTCGGGCTACACGGTGGCGCATCGCCAGCCCAGCACCGAACAGGCGCACCACCCCCGCTGGGAAACCCCGGCGCTGAACGCCGCCTGGCTGCTGTCGGACGTGTTCGCCGACCACTCGGTGCCGATCAAGGCCGGCGCCGGCTGGCTGCCGGGCGACTGGCTCAACGAGGAAGGGCTGCACCAGGCGATCCGCGCCGCCGCGCGCGTGCCGGCCGGGCAGGTGTCGGGCTACGGGCATCCCTATGGCTTCGCCGCGCTGCGCGAGCACATCGCCACCCGGCTGGCGCAGTACGGCATGCCGATGCAGGCCCAGCAGGTGGTGTTGACGCAGGGCGCGACCCAGGCGCTGGACCTGGTGGTGCGCACGCTGCTGCGCGCCGGCGATACCGTGCTGGTCGAGGACCCGTGCTACTGCAATCTGCTGCAGATCCTGCGGCTCGCCGGGCTGAAGGTGGTCGGCGTGCCGCGCGGCGCGGCGGGGCTCGATACCGACGCGCTGGACGCGGCGATCCGCCGGCACGGGCCGCGCGCCCTGTTCGTCAACACGGTGCTGCAGAACCCGACCGGCGGCACGCTGACCAGCATGAACGCGCACCGCGTGCTGCAACTGGCCGAGCAGCACCGGCTGCTGGTGGTCGAGGACGATATCTACCGGGAGCTGGCGCCGGCCGGCGCGCCGATGCTCGCGGCGATGGACGGGCTGTCGCACGTGGTCTATGTCAACGGGTTCTCGAAGACCATCACGCCGTCGCTGCGGGTCGGCTATCTGGCGGCCAGCCCGGAACTGGCCAAGGCCTTCGCCCGCACCAAGATGGCGGTCGGGCTGACCTCGTCGGAGGTGACCGAGCGGCTGGTCTATGCGGTGCTGACCGGCGGCCACTACGCGCGCCATGTCGACGCGCTGGCGGCCCGGCTGCGCGCGCAGCAGGACCGGGTCACCGAGAAGATGGAGGCGCACGGCCTCGAAGTGCTGCTGCGCCCGGAAGGCGGCATGTTTGCCTGGGCGCGCGTGCGGGGGGCGCCCGACGGCGCGGCCGCCGCTGCGCGCGGGCTGTCCGGCGGACAGTTGGCGACGCGCGCGCTGTCGCACGGCGTGTGGCTGGCACCCGGCAGCTATTTCGCGCCGGACGAGACCGATTCGCCGTGGATCCGCTTCAATATCGCGACCAGCGATGCGCCGGCGCTGTGGGAATTCTTCGACGGCGTGCGCGGCGGCGGCTAGCCGCGCACGCCTCTGGCTACGCCAACGACCGGCGCCAAGGACCCGCTCAGAAGCGGTAGCGCACGTAGCCGGTGTAGAAGTTGGTACCCGGATTCGGCCGCTTGATGCTGGCGTTCGAGATGTGCTGGAAGCGGAAACCCGCCTCGGCGCGCTTCTGCGGGCCGAAGGCCACGCCCACGCCGACCATGTCCGAGAACTGGAACGCGGTGCTGTAGTCGTGCGAGTCCGACGTCGAGGTGGCGCTCATCAGCCGCAGGCCGACCGACAGCTCGGCAAACGGCACCACGCTCCAGCCATGCTTTTCGACGCGCAGGATCGGCGAGAAGCCGATCTCGGTCACGTCGCGGCGATTGTTGCCGGTGCGCGCGTTCCAGCGGGCCAGTTCGACTTCCCACTGCAGCTTGGCCAGCCAGCCCTGTGGATTGCCGTAGGCGAATCCCGAATCCCAGTTCAGGCCGATCTCGTACTTGTTCAGGCCGTGGCCGGGGTCGCGGCCGTAGGCGACATGGACGGCGGGATCGGCCTGGGCCGGCGCCGCCACGATCAGCGCTGCGGCAGCGCAGCAAAGGGCGGCCGAGCGGCGCAGCGAACGCGCCGTCCGTTCTTGTTGTTGTGTCATGGTCGAGGGGAGAGAGTTGAAAGATGCCGGCGAAGGCACTGGCACAGTCCGTGCCAGGCACAACACGCCACACGCATCGGCGCCGCGCGAACCGGCCCAGGCTAGGCCCAGAGCCGTTCGATCAGCCATCCGGCGGTGGCGCACATGCCCAGCCACGCCGCCATGCAACCGGCAATAAATCGATAAGTCATCGTACTTTTGGCAAGCAAAGAGCGAAGTTACGCAAATTCGTGACCCGGATGATACATGCATTCATGAATGTATGTTATGAGCCGATAAATCCATTTCGCGTCTGGGGGTAAACGATCCGCCACCCGAAAACTTGAGCCGCGCCGCGCCAGCCGGCGCACCGCCAACAGGGATTTGCGCCTGCCGGCACGCGCATGCTGCTACCCTTGCGGCCATCGAAAAGAGGCACGCCATGCATACCCACGATCTCTCCCCCTGGACCCATTCGCATGTGTTCGACCGCGGCAACGCCGCCGGCGAGCGCGGGACGCGCCTGGTGCTGCTGCTGACGGCCGCGGCGATGGTCGCGGAGATCGGCGCCGGCTGGTGGTTCGGCTCGATGGCGCTGCTGGCCGACGGCTGGCACATGAGTTCGCACGCGCTGGCGATCGGCCTGTCTGTATTCGCGTATGCAGCGGCCCGACGCTTCGCCAACGACCGCCGCTTCGCCTTCGGCACCTGGAAGATCGAGGTGCTGGCCGGCTTCGCCAGCGCGATCTTCCTGATGGGCGTGGCCGCGCTGATGGGCTTCGCGTCGATCGAGCGGCTGTTCGCGCCGGCGGCGATCCGCTATCCGGAGGCGATGGCGGTCACCTGCCTGGGCCTGCTGGTCAATCTGGCCAGCGCCTGGCTGCTGGGCGGCGCCCACCATCATCACCACCACGGGCACGGGAACGACCACGATCACGCTCACCATCACCACGATCATCACCACGATCATCACCACGGCCACGACCACCATCACGGCCACGCGCATGGCCACGACCTGAACCTGCGCTCGGCCTATCTGCACGTGCTGGCCGACGCCGCCACCTCGGTGCTGGCGCTGCTGGCGCTGGCGGGCGGCTGGTGGCTCGGCTGGAACTGGCTCGACCCGGTGATGGGCATCGTCGGCGCGGTGCTGGTCGGACACTGGGCCCTGGGCCTGATCCGCCAGACCTCCGCCGTGCTGCTCGATCGCGAGATGGACCACCCGGTGGTCGACGCGGTGCGCGAGGTGCTGGCCGGGTTCGATCACGGGCGCGAGGGCACCCGCATTACCGACCTGCATGTCTGGCGCGTCGGCAAGGACAAGTTCGCCTGCATCGTCGCGCTGGTCACGCACGACCCGACGCTGACGCCGGCGCGCGTGCGTACCGCCCTCGGCGTGCACGAGGAACTGGCGCATGTGACGGTGGAAATCGCGCGCTGCGACGATGGCGCGATGGTCAAGGCCGGCTGACCGCGGCTGCTGACCGGCTCGCACCCGCGCGCTGGCGCGGGCAGGAAGACTGGAGGCGGGGGAACGGAATCGAACCGTCGTACACGGCTTTGCAGGCCGTGGCATGCCACTCTGCCACCCCGCCGCTGTTCTGAAGCGGTGCGCTGCGAAACAGCGCGGGCCGAAGTGTAGCCCGATTCTCCCGATCGTGCAGGCGAGCGCTCCATCGGCCCACACCGGACCCCACAGCGATCTCTGCTATCGTCTCGGCCATCGTTGAAAGGCCCCTCCCCGCATGCGACTGCTGCACACCTCGGACTGGCATCTGGGCCAGACCCTGCATCACTACGACCGCACCCACGAACACCAGCACTTCCTCGACTGGCTGCTCGATACGCTGGACGCCGAGGCCACCGACCTGCTGCTGGTCGCCGGCGATATCTTCGATACCGCCAACCCGTCGGCCGCCGCGCAGCGGCAGCTGTACCGCTTCCTGACCGAGGCGAGGCGCCGGCGTCCGCATCTGGCGATCGCGATGATCGCCGGCAATCATGATTCGCCGGCGCGGCTGGAGGCGCCCGCGCCCTTCCTCGACTGGTTCGGCGCGGCCTGCGTCGGCCAGGTCCACCGGCTGCCCGACGGCACGATCGACATGGAAAGGCTGGTGGTGCCGGTGCGCGATGCGCAGGGCCGGATCGCGGCGTGGTGCCTGGCCATCCCCTTCCTGCGGCCCGGCGATGTGCCGCGCGTCGACGGCTCCAGCGACCATGCCGATGACGATGCCGACGCCGATGCCGACCCCTACCAGGCCGGCGTCGCCGCGCTCTATCGCGGCGCGCTCGAACTGGCGCTCGCCCGCCGGCAACCCGGTCAGCCCATCGTCGCGCTCGGCCATTGCCATATGCGCGACGGCGAGGTGTCGGAGGACTCCGAGCGGCGCATCGTGATCGGTGGCGCCGAGGCGCTGCCCGCCGGCATCTTCGACCCCGCCATCGCCTATGTCGCGCTGGGCCACCTGCATCGGCCGCAGAAGGTCGGCCGCCACGAGCACATCCGCTACAGCGGCAGTCCGCTGCCAATGTCGTTCTCCGAGATCCACTACCCGCACCAGGTCGTCAGCGCCAGACTGGACGGCGAAGCACTGGCCGAGTGGCACGCGATCCCGGTGCCCAGGCCGGTCGAGCTGATGCGCGTGCCGCCGACGCCCCGGCCGCTGGAACAGGTGCTCGACGCGCTGCGCGCGCTCGAGCTGCCGCCATTGCCGGACTCGCTGCAGCCCTATCTGCAGGTCCGCGTCACGCTGGACGGTCCCGAGCCGGCACTGCGCGCGAAGGTCGAAGCCGCGCTCGACGGCAAGCCGGTGCGCCTCGCGCGCATCGAGGTCAGCGCCGCCGGCGCGCCCGGCGACGCGCCCGCGCCGATGCTGTCGCTCGACGACCTGAACCGGCTCGACCCGGCCGCGGTGTTTGCCTCGCTGTATCGCGAGCGGCATGGTGCCGAGGCGCCGGCCACGCTGGCGGCCGCGCTCGCCGAACTGCTGCACGCCCCGGACGAGGTCGCCGCGCCATGAGGATCCTCGCCATTCGCGGCCGCAACCTGGCCTCGCTGTCCGGCGAGTTTGCGATCGACTTCACCGCCGAACCGCTGGCCTCGGCCGGCCTGTTCGCGATCTGCGGCCCCACCGGCGCGGGCAAGAGCACACTGCTCGATGCGCTGTGCCTGGCGCTGTATGACGAAACTCCGCGCGTCGCCCGGGTCGGCGGCCGCGCCACGGTGCTGCCCGACGTCGCGGGCGAGACCATCGGCGCGCACGACACGCGCACGCTGCTGCGCCGCGGCGCCGCCGAGGGGCACGCCGAGGTCGACTTCGTCGGCGGCGACGGCCAGGCCTACCGCGCCCGCTGGAGCGTGCGCCGGGCGCGCGGCAAGGCCGGCGGCAAGCTGCAGCAGACCCAGATGTCGCTGGCACGGCTGCCCGGACAGGAACCGGTCGGCGGCGGACTGAAGACCGAGGTCCAGGCCGCGATCGTCGAGCGCGTCGGTCTGACCTTCGAGCAATTCACCCGCGCGGTGCTGCTGGCACAGAACGAGTTCTTCGCCTTCCTGAAGGCCGGCGACGACGAACGTGCGGCGCTGCTGCAGGCGCTGACCGGCACCGGCCGCTTCGAGGCGATCTCGCGGCGCGCGTTCGAACGCAACAAGGCCGAGCAGGAGGCGCTGCGCCAGCTGCGCGAGCAGGCCGCCCAGCACCAGCCGCTGGACGCCGACACGCGCGCGCAGTGCGAGCAGCAGCGGCGGCAGCAGCAGGACGCGGTGGCGGCGCTGGACGAGCGGCTGCGGCAACACGAGGCGCAGTTGCGCTGGCACGCCGATGCGGCCGACCTCGCCAGGCTCGAACAACAGGCGATCGACCGGCATCGGGACGCCGTCGCCGCCCACGATGCCGCCGCGCCACGGCGAAC
>NZ_JAJQJF010000027.1:0-41492 GCF_021213615.1 Cupriavidus sp. UGS-1
GCCGGCTGCTCGGACGCCCGGGCCGCTTCCGCGCGCTGCAGCGTTTCCTGGACTACGTGCAGTCGCACGACAAGGTCTGGATCGCACGCCGCATCGATATCGCGCGGCACTGGATCGAGACGCATCCCCATGCCGAATCGGCGCGCGAGCCAAGGGCGGCGGTGCAGGGCGATCTGTCGCTGGCGCTCTGAAGGAACGCCTCGGATGGCTGGACGGCGGCCTGCGCGCACCGGCGTTTCGGGCCGGCGCCGCCCGCTTTGTGTACGATATGCGGATCGTTCGTCGCCAATCGCGGTGACAAAGTCCACCGCGCATCGTCACAATGTCATCACTTCGCAAGCCGGCCGGCGGCAAGACCGCCGCCGCATCGGCGCCCACGGCGGCCACGCGCAAGACCGCCACCGGCAAACCCGCCGCCCGCAAGGCCACGTCCCGCAGCACCGTTGCGCCGGCTGAGGACGCACAGACCATGAGCGCCGCCGCTGCAAACGCAGTCGCCAATGCCGCCGCCAACACCGCCGCCAACGCCGCCGAGAGCGCGGACAGCGGCAGCGCCGAAGCCTCGGCCACCGAGGCGATCTATCTGAGCCTGCTGTCCGCGATCATGGAACACCGGCTGCTGGCCGGCACCAAGCTGGTCGAGGAGCGGCTGTGCGAGGTCACCGGCGCCAGCCGCGCGCGCATCCGCCAGGTGTTCGCCCGGCTGGCGCACGAAAAGCTGGTCACGCTGGTGCCGAACCGCGGCGCCTTCATCGCCAGCCCGTCGGTCGAGGAGGCGCACCAGGTGTTCCAGACGCGCCAGGTCATCGAGCCCGAGCTGGCCGCCACGCTGGCGCGCCACGCGACGCCGGCCAAGGTCCGCAGCCTGCAGCGGCACGTGCAGGAAGAGGACGCGGCGCGCGCACGCGGCGACCGCGCCGCGGTGATCCGGCTATCGGGGGAGTTTCATATCCTGCTGGCGGAAATGGCGGGCAACGCCATCCTGGAGAAGGTCATCCGCGAGATGGTCTCGCTGACCTGCCTGATCATCACGCTCTATGACCGGCCGGGTGCACCGGCCTGCCCGGAGCACGAGCACCGCGACCTGATCGCGGCAATCGAGAAGCGCGACGAAGCCGCGGCCCGCGCGCGGATGCGCGAGCACCTCGAGCACATCGAAGGGTCGCTGGACCTGACCGTGACCGAGGTCGGCGCGCCGGACTTCTACAGCATCTTCAACAAGGGCTGAGCCCCGGCGGCCTGCCGTCCGGACAGGTCAGGACAGCAGCTGCTTCATGTCCTTGACGATCGGCTCGGTGCCCTGGCCGTGGCGGATGAACAGCCGCAGGCGCCCTTCCGGATCGAACACATAGCTGCCGGCCGAATGGTCGACCGTGTAGTTGCCCGGCGCGCTGCCGGGCACCTTGGCGTAGAACACCTTGAAGTCCTTGGTCAGCTGGCGCAGTGCCGCTTCGTCGGCGGGCCGCATGCCGAGGAAGCGCGGATCGAAGGCCGGCACGTACTGGGCCAGCAGCGCCTGCGTGTCGCGCTCCGGATCGACGGTGATGAACAGCACCTGGACGCGGTCGGCGTCCGGGCCGAGCTGCTCCATCACGGTCTTCCACTCGACCATCGTGGTCGGGCACACGTCGGGGCAATGGGTGTAGCCGAAGAACATCACCACGGCCTTGCCCTTGAAGTCGGCCAGCGTGCGTTCCTTGCCGGTGTGGTCGGTCAGCTTGAAGTCCTTGCCGAATTCGCTGCCGCCGGTCACGTCGATGTTCTGGAAGGTCGGCTTCTGCTGGCCGCAGGCGGCCAGGCCGAGCGCCAGCAGCGCGACCAGCAGGAAGCGGCGCAGATTGGCCAGGGACGGGAATACGGACGAGGGAAACGAGGCGGTGCGCATGGTGTCGGTTCGGTTTGGGCTTGTCTGCGTGTGCCGGCGGGAGGAGTGGCGCGGCAGGCGCGCCGGCGGCAGCGGCTAGTATCGCCGATCGCGGCACACCGGGCGCTGGCCGCGACATCGTGTCGCGGCCGGGCGCCGTCATGCCTGCGGCACGAACTTGAAGTAGTGGTCGATCAGCAGCGCGGCGAACAGCAGCGACAGATAGAGGATCGAGAAGCGGAAGGTGCGCTGCGCCAGCGCGTCCGAGTATTGCCGGTACAGCTTCCAGGCATAGGCCAGGAAGATGCCGCCCAGCACCAGCGCCGCCGCCAGGTAGATGTAGCCGCTCATGCCGTAGACAAAGGGCAGCAGCGTCGCCGCGATCATCACCAGCGTGTACAGCAGGATGTGCAGCAGCGTGAAGCGTTCGCCGTGCGTGATCGGCAGCATCGGCAGGCCCGACTTGGCATAGTCGGCGCGGCGGTACAGCGCCAGCGCCCAGAAGTGCGGCGGGGTCCAGGTGAAGATGATCAGCACCAGGAACCAGGCCTCGGCCGGCACGTCGCCGGCCACCGCGGCCCAGCCCAGCGCCGGCGGCATCGCGCCCGACAGGCCGCCGATCACGATGTTCTGCGGCGTGGCGGGCTTGAGCAGGATCGTGTAGACCACCGCGTAGCCGACAAAGGTGGCGAAGGTCAGCCACATCGTCAGGTCATTGGTAAACACGTGCAGCAGCCACATGCCGGCGCCGCCCAGCACCAGCGAGAACACCAGGATCTGGCTCGTGCCGATCTCGCCGGTGGCCGACGGACGCCACGCGGTGCGGCGCATCAGCGCGTCGACCTTCTGCTCGACCAGGCAGTTGATCGCGAAGGCGCCGGCGGCCAGCAGCCAGATGCCGGCGGCACCGCCGATCAGCACGCGCCACGGCACCATGCCGGGCGTGGCCAGGAACATGCCGATGATGGCGCAGAAGACCGCCAGCTGCGTCACGCGCGGCTTGGTCAGCGCGGCGTACTGGCGGGCGAGGTGGCGCAGCCGGCTGGGCGGTTGCTGGGTCTGGGTAGCGGTGGTGGCCACGGGAGCAGTCTTGTCTTTCATGAGGCGCGCGCCGTGTCGGCCGGGCGATTTGCGCCGGCGGCTTCGGGAGCCGGGGCGTCATGAGCGGCAGCGGGGGCGCGATCGAAGGAACCGGGGGCCGCGGCGGTGGCGGCGCGGGTCGCGAGCCCTATATTGTAATTGAGCCTGACCAACAGCATCAGCAGCACCGCCGCGCCGCCATTGTGGGCGACTGCTGGCAAAAGCGGCCAATCGAGCACGATATTCGACAAACCGGTTGCCAACTGTAGCACCAGCGTCGCCAACAGCCAGTGCGACGCCCGCGCCAGCGGCGCAAAACGGCGCGTACGCAGCGCGAACCAGGCCAGATAGCCGAGCACCACCACGGCGAAGCCGCGGTGCACCCAGTGGATGGCCACCAGCGCGGAATGCGGGATGTAGTCGCCGTCCGCCGTCATGCCCAGCTGCCGCCACAGCGTGAAGCCATGGCGGAAGTCCATCTCGGGAATCCATTGCCCGTTGCACAGCGGGAAATCGGTGCAGGCCAGCACCGCGTAGTTGGTGCTGACCCAGCCGCCCAGGAAGATCTGGATCGTCAGCAGCGCCAGCGCGATCCGTCCCGGCCAGCGCAGGCCGGCCGCCGCCGGCGCGATCGTGCGCGGCGGGTCGCTGCGCGAGCCCAGCCAGATCAGCGCCGCCAGCAGCGCCATGCCCAGCAGCAGATGGGTCACCACGATGATCGGCTGCAGCTTCAGCGTGACCGTGAAGGCGCCGAACGCGCCCTGCACGCAGACCAGCAGCAGCACGCCGGTGGCGAACCACGGCGATTGCTTCAGCTCGCGGCGCTTGCTCCAGGCCAGCACCACCAGCGCGATGATCAAGACCCCGACCGCCATCGCGAAGTACCGGTGCAGCATCTCGATCCAGGCCTTGGCCCAGGTCACCGGGCCGCTCGGCAGTGCCGTTTCGGCCGCGCGAATGTGCTCGACGGCCGCATAGGGGTTCGAATGGCCGTAGCAGCCTGGCCAGTCGGGGCAGCCCAGGCCCGAGTCCGTCAGCCGGGTAAAGCTGCCGAACATGATCAGGTCCAGCGTCAGGAACGCGGTGATCCAGACCAGCTTGCGGTATTTGTCGCGGCTGCCGCGGGCCAGCACATAGCTGAGCGGCAGCAGCGCCAGCAGCAGGCCGATCAGGGCGAGTTGAGTCAGCATGGGCCCTCCATCAGCCGATGCGGTTGTACTTGAGCAGGCGGCTGAGGTCCGAATGCACCTTCTTCGGGTCCGGGTCCTTCGGGAACCGCATCATCAGGTTGCCGAGCGGATCGACCAGATACAGCGTGGCCTCGATCGCCTCGCCGTCGGCGGGCGGCAGCCAGCCGCGGATCTGCTCGCGGGGCATGCGCAGGAAGCGCACGCCGGCATAGGGCTCGTTGTAGGCGGCGGTCAGGCGCGGGTCGATCGGCCCGTCGTCGCTGACCAGCCAGACCGGCACGATGCGCTCGCGCTCCTTGCCCTGGCCGGCGCGGATCTGCCGGATCGTGAACAGCCGCTTCGCGCACGCCTCGTCGCAGGCGGCGCTGTCGGTCGACACCAGCAGCCATTTGCCCTTGAAGTCCTGCAGCGGCACCGGCTGGCCGCGCTCGTCCGTCACCTGCACGGCCGGCGCCGGGCGCTGCGGCTCGATCAGCGTGCCGTAGTTGGTCTGCCCGCCGGCCGGCCGGAACACGTAGTAGGTCAGATACGAGGCGATGACCGGCGACGCGCAGACCAGCAGCAGCAACAGCATCTGGATCCGGCCGCGGCGCGTGCGGGCATCGATGCGCGGATCGCTGCGGGAGTCTTGCGGCGCGGCCGGCTTGGCCGTGGCGGGATCGGAAGGCATGGATCGTCGTTGGAGTGATTAATCGTCGTTGCGGGCGGCGCCCGCGGGGGCCGTGCCGGCGGCGCGGCCGGCATCGGCCGGGTTGGCGAGCCGCCGGGCACGCCGCCAGGTCAGCACCACCAGCAATACCAGCGTCAGCGCGGCCAGACCATACCACTGAAAGGCATAGCCGTAGTGGCGCTCGACGCCGAGGTCGGCGCTCGCCCAGTCGCGCGCCAGGCCATCGCCGCTGTCGCTGCGCTGCTGCAGCACGAACGGCTGCAGCGGCATACCCAGTTCGGCGGCAAAGTCGTCGAGGTCCAGGTTCTGCCGGATCGGCGCGCCGCGCTGGGCATCGGCGCCACCGAGCTGATAGACCTTGGGCACGTCGGCCAGTGCCACGCCCTGCAGCGTCACCGTGCCTGCGGGCGTCGGAAACGGCGCGATGCGGGTGCGATCCTGTGGATCACGCGGCAACCAGCCGCGCAGCACCAGCACGGCGCGGGGCGCACCGGCGTCGGCGCTGGCGCTCGCACTGGCTGACTCGTCGGGCCGCAGCGGCGTCAGCACCAGGAAGCCCGAGCGGCTGTCCTGCCCGTTGCCGTGCGGACGGTTTTCCAGCAGCACGGTGTGGGCCGGGTCGAACTTGCCGCGCACGACCACCTGGCGCGACACCAGCCCGGCCGCGGGCAGCGGCGGCGGCGCCGTGCCGATCCGCAGCGGCGGCGCCTCGGCCAGCGCGCGCAGCCGCTCGGCGCGGGCGATCTTGTCGTGGGCACGGCCGAGCTGCCAGTTGCCCAGCGCGCAGGTCACCGCGATGACGACCAGCGCCGCGACCGTCGGCACCGGGCTCAGGGCGCGCAGCAGCTTCATCGACGGGATAGCCAAAACCGCCCCGGAGACGCGGTGCGATAATGGCACACCATCGCCCCGACCGCCGCCATGCGCATCGTCATCATCATTGCCTTCATCCTGATCGTCTCCAGCCTGGCCTCGGCCCTGTTCTTCATGATGCGCGACCGCGGCAAGTCGAGCGCGCATATGGTCCGTTCGCTGACGGTACGTGTCGGCCTGTCGATCGCGCTGTTCCTGTTCATCCTGTTCTCGTACTGGATGGGATGGATCGAAAGCACGGGCATCCGCACGGGGCCGTAGCACCGGGCACCTTCCGGACAGCCGACAAACAGCCAGCGCCGCAGGGGTGGACTCCTGCGGCGCTGGCTGTTTGTGCTGGCAGGGAATGCACGGCAATCCCGCATTCTAAAGGATCGACACGCCGCGCCGCGCCCTTGGATCCGTGTGCCCTGCGTATTGCAGCCGTAATCGGCTGTGTCGCCGCCGTGTCGCCGCCGTGTCGCCGCCGTGTCGCCGCCGTGTCGCGGCGATCACCGGCATTTCGGTACATAACTGAAACGCGATTTGTAATTCATGCGAATAGCACGCCGGCGGTGCCGTCATTCGCCGATTTTGATTCAGGTCAAAGAATCTTTTCGTTCCGTTTTTACCGATCGATATGGCATGTTAATGTGGTTGGCACGCGAATTTGCAATTTCGCGTTCGACCACTAATATCAAAGCCGCCCCATGAAATGCCTTGTCGGAACGCGTGCGCCTGCACGCGGGGGATGGCTGTTGCCGCCGTTTTCTGCATGGCCGACAGGCGGAATCGACCGGAGCCGTCATGAGCCATTTTCTCGACCGCTTGCGTTACTTCTCGACCGAGCGCATCGCATTTTCCAATGGCCACGGCGCCGTCACCGACGAAGACCGGAAATGGGAGGACGGTTATCGCCAGCGCTGGCAGCATGACAAAATCGTGCGCTCCACGCATGGCGTCAATTGCACCGGATCCTGTTCCTGGAAAATCTATGTCAAGGGCGGCATCGTGACATGGGAAACCCAGCAGACCGACTATCCGCGTACCCGTCCCGATCTTCCCAATCACGAGCCGCGCGGCTGTTCCCGCGGCGCCTCCTATTCCTGGTACCTCTACAGCGCCAACCGGCTCAAATACCCGCTGGTGCGCAGCGCATTGGTCAGGCTGTGGCGCGAGCGGCGCCAGTCGATGGGGCCGGTCGAGGCCTGGGCCTCGATCGTTGACGACCCGCAGGCGCGGCGCCGCTATCAGGCGCGCCGCGGCCTCGGCGGCTTCGTCCGTTCGAGCTGGGACGAGGTCAACGAGATCGTCGCCGCCGCCAACGTCCATACCATCGCGCGGCACGGGCCCGATCGCGTGGTCGGTTTCTCGCCGATCCCGGCGATGTCGATGGTGTCCTACGCCGCCGGCGCGCGCTACCTGTCGCTGCTGGGCGGCGTCTGCCTGAGCTTCTACGACTGGTATTGCGACCTGCCGCCCGCGTCGCCGCAGACCTGGGGCGAGCAGACCGACGTGCCCGAATCGGCCGACTGGTACAACTCGACCTTCATCGTGATGTGGGGCTCGAACGTGCCGCAGACGCGCACGCCCGACGCGCATTTCATGACCGAGGTCCGCTATCGGGGCACCAAGGTGGTGTCGATCTTTCCCGATTATTCGGAAGGCGCGAAGTTCGGCGACATCTGGCTGCATCCGAAGCAGGGCACCGACGCGGCCCTGGCGCTGGCGATGGGCCACGTGGTGCTGAAGGAATTCCACCTGGCGCCGGGCCGCAGCGCCTACTTCCTCGATTACTGCCGCCGCTATACCGACATGCCGTGTCTCGTCCGGCTGGTGCCGCATGGCGACGGCTATGTGCCGGAGCGGCTGGTGCGGGCCGCCGATTTCGATGACGCGCTCGGGCAGGCCAATCGGCCCGAGTGGAAGACCGTGATGATCGACGAGACCACCGACCGCGTCGTCGTGCCGCCCGGTTCGGCGGGCTTTCGCTGGGGCCAGCAGCAGGACGGCAAGCCCGGCGACGACGCGGGCAAGTGGAACCTGCGGATGGAGAGCGCCGACGGCACGCCGCTCGTGCCGCGGCTGTCGCTGGCCCAGGCGCATGACGAAGCGGTCGACGTGCAGTTCCCCTACTTCGGCAACGTCCCGCATCCGCACTTTCCCAATACCGGCCACGGCTCGGTGCTGTCGCGCCGGATCGGTGCGCGCCGCATTGCCACGCGCAACGGCGACATGCTGGTCACCACGGTCTACGACCTGTTCATCGCCAATTATGGGCTGGACCAGGGGCTGGGCGGCCGCGATGTCGCCGCCTCCTACGACGACGACATTCCGTACACGCCGGCCTGGCAGGAAGCGATCACCGGCGTCAGGCGCGCCGACGTGATCGCGGTCGCGCGGCAGTTCGCCGAAAACGCGCACAAGACCGAGGGCAAGTCGATGGTGATCCTCGGCGCGGGGCTGAACCACTGGTTCCATATGGACATGTCCTACCGCGCGATCATCAACCTGCTGATCATGTGCGGCTGCGTCGGCAAGTCTGGCGGCGGCTGGTCCCACTATGTCGGCCAGGAAAAACTGCGGCCGCAGACCGGCTGGACGCCGCTGTCGTTCGGCCTGGACTGGTATCGACCGCCCCGCCAGATGAACGCGACCTCGTTCTTCTACGCGCATACCGACCAGTGGCGCTACGACCCGATGGACCCGGGCGCGCTGCTGTCGCCGCTGGCCGACAAGTCGCAATTCCACGGCGCGCCGATCGACTACAACGTGCGCGCCGAACGGATGGGATGGCTGCCGTCGGCGCCGCAGCTGCTGCAGAACCCGCTGGCGCTCGGCCGCAAGCTGACCGATGCGTCGCAGGCCGGCAGCGTCGTCGCCGACGGCCTGAAGTCCGGCGCGCTGCGCATGGCCTGCGAGGACCCCGACGATCCGCGGGCCTTCCCGCGCAACCTGTTCGTCTGGCGCTCCAACCTGCTCGGCTCGTCCGGCAAGGGGCACGAATACTTCCTCAAGCATCTGCTGGGCACCACGCATGGCGTGCAGGGCGAGCAGATCGGCGAAGGACGCCATGGCGAGGTACCGCGGCCCGAGGAGGTGGCGTGGCATGAGAACGCGCCCGAGGGCAAGCTGGACCTGCTGGTGACGCTGGACTTCCGCATGTCGACCACCTGCATGT
Source organism: Cupriavidus sp. UGS-1 (assembly GCF_021213615.1). Lineage (NCBI taxonomy): Bacteria > Pseudomonadati > Pseudomonadota > Betaproteobacteria > Burkholderiales > Burkholderiaceae > Cupriavidus > Cupriavidus sp. UGS-1. The sequence continues at coordinate 8,838 of NZ_JAJQJF010000027.1, forward strand.
ACTCCGACGTCGTGCTGCCGACCGCGACCTGGTACGAGAAGGACGACATGAACACGTCCGACATGCATCCGTTCATCCATCCGCTGTCGGCGGCGGTCGATCCGGCCTGGCAATCGAAGAGCGACTGGGAAATCTTCAAGGGCATTGCGAAGCGTTTCTCCGAACTGGCTGAAGGTCATCTCGGCATCGAGCGCGACGTGGTGCTGTCGCCGATCGGCAAGGACACGCCGGCCGAGCTGGCCCAGCCCTTCGACGTGCGCGACTGGAAGCGCGGCGAATGCGAGCCGCAGCCGGGGCGGACGATGCCGTCGGTGACCGTGGTCGAGCGCAACTATCCGGCCACCTATCGCCGCTTCACCTCGCTGGGGCCGCTGATGGACAGGCTGGGCAATGGCGGCAAGGGCATCGGCTGGAATACCGAGGACGAGGTCCGGTGGCTGGGCGAGCTGAACCAGCGCACGTCCGACTCGGACGATGCCGGCCACGCCGGTCACGCCGGACAGAGGCCGCGCATCGATTCGGCGATCGACGCCGCCGAGGTGATCCTGTCGCTGGCGCCCGAGACCAATGGCGCGGTCGCGGTCAAGGCATGGCAGGCGCTGTCGGCGCTGACCGGCATCGACCACACCCATCTGGCGCGGTCGCGCGCCGACGAGCGCATCCGCTTTCGCGACATCCAGGCGCAGCCGCGCAAGATCATCTCGTCGCCGACCTGGAGCGGCATCGAGTCCGAGCACGTGTCGTACAACGCCTGCTACACGAATGTGCACGAGCTGATTCCATGGCGCACGCTGACCGGCCGCCAGCAGCTGTATCAGGACCATGCGTGGATGCGAGCGTTCGGCGAATCGCTGTGCGTCTACAAGCCGCCGATCGATACCGGCAGCTACGCGGGCATGGTCGGCACGCGCTCGAACGGCAATCCCGAGATCGTGCTGAACTTCATCACGCCGCACCAGAAGTGGGGCATCCACAGTACCTACACCGACAACCTGCTGATGCTGACGCTGTCGCGCGGCGGCCCGATCGTGTGGATCGCCGAGGACGACGCCAGGCAGGCCGGCATCGTCGATAACGACTGGATCGAGTGCTACAACGCCAACGGCGCGCTGTGCGCGCGCGCCGTGGTCAGCCAGCGGGTGCCGCGCGGCATGGTGATGATGTATCACGCGCAGGAGAAGATCGTGAACACGCCGGGGTCGGAGATCACCGGCGGGCGCGGCGGCATCCACAACTCGGTGACGCGGGTCTCGCTCAAGCCCACCCACATGATCGGCGGCTACGCACAGCTGTCGTACGGCTTCAACTACTACGGCACGGTCGGCGCCAACCGCGACGAATTCCTGATCGTGCGCAAGATGCGGCGCGTGGACTGGCTCGACGATGCGCCGCCCGATCCGGTCAACCCGGCCACCGAACACAGGATCCGCGAAGGAGAGGCCCGATGAAAGTGCGCGCGCAGATCGCGATGGTGCTGAACCTGGACAAATGCATCGGCTGCCATACCTGCTCGGTGACCTGCAAGAATGTCTGGACCAGCCGCGAGGGCATGGAGTACGCCTGGTTCAACAACGTCGAGACCAAGCCCGGCATCGGCTACCCCAAGGACTGGGAGAACCAGCAGCGCTGGCGCGGCGGCTGGAGCCGCAAGGCCAACGGCCGGCTCGAGCCGCGCCTGGGCAGCAAGTGGCGGATCCTGGCGCAGATCTTCGCCAATCCGCGCCTGCCGGAGATCGACGACTACTACGAGCCGTTCACCTTCGACTACGCGCATCTGCAGGACGCGGGCGACAGCCGCGCGATGCCGGTGGCGCGGCCACGCTCGCTGATCAGCGGCGAGCGGCTGGAGAAGATCGAATGGGGGCCGAACTGGGAGGAGATCCTCGGCGGCGAATTCGAGAAGCGCTCGCAGGACTACAACTTCGAACAGGTGCAGAAGGACATCTACGGGCAGTTCGAGAACACCTTCATGATGTACCTGCCGCGCCTGTGCGAGCACTGCCTGAATCCGGCGTGCGTGGCGGCGTGTCCGTCTGGCTCGATCTACAAGCGCGAGGAAGACGGCATCGTGCTGGTCGACCAGGACAAGTGCCGCGGCTGGCGGATGTGCGTGTCGGGCTGCCCCTACAAGAAGATCTACTTCAACTGGCACAGCGGCAAGGCGGAGAAATGCATCTTCTGCTATCCGCGCATCGAGGCCGGCGAGCCGACCGTCTGCTCGGAGACCTGCGTCGGCCGCATCCGCTATCTGGGCGTGCTGCTGTACGACGCCGACCGCATCGAGCAGGCGGCCAGCGTCGAGTCCGAGCAGGACCTGTACGAGGCGCAGCTGTCGCTGTTCCTCGACCCGAACGATCCCGAGGTGATCGCGCAGGCCGAGCGCGACGGCGTGCCGGCCGGCTGGATCGACGGCGCGCGCAAGTCGCCGGTCTACAAGATGGCGATCGACTGGAAGATCGCCTTTCCGCTGCATCCGGAATACCGCACGCTGCCGATGGTCTGGTACGTGCCGCCGCTGTCGCCGATCAATGCCGCCGCCAACAGCGGCGAGCTCGGCATCAATGGCTATCTGCCGGACGTCGGCTCGCTGCGCATTCCGCTGCGTTACCTGGCCAACCTGCTGACCGCCGGCGACGAGGCGCCGGTCAAGCTGGCGCTGGAGCGGCTGCTGGCGATGCGCGCCTATATGCGCGCGCGCCATGTCGACGGCGTCGACGCGCCCGGCGTGCTGGCGCAGGCCGGGCTGAACGCCGCACAGGTCCAAGAGATGTACCGCTACCTGGCGATCGCCAACTACGAGGACCGCTTCGTCATCCCGACCTCGCACCGCGAATACGCCGAGGATGCCTTCGACCTGCGGTCTTCGTGCGGCTTCTCGTTCGGCAACGGCTGCTCGGACGGACGCTCGGAAACCAGCCTCTTCAGCACGAAGAAGGGCAATCGCAAGATCCCGATCCGCCAGGAGTTCTAGGACATGCTGACCGACGTCTTTTCGCGTGCCGCCGCGCCTTCGCCGGCCACCTTCTCGCTGCTGTCGGCCCTGCTCGACTATCCCGAGGCCGCGCTGCTCGACGCCGTGCCGCAGGCGCGCCGGCGCGTCGCCGAGGACCGCTCGCTGCCGCGCGACAGCCGCGCCGACCTCGAACGTTTCCTCGACTACCTGGCCGCGCGCGAGCCGCTGACGCTGCAGGAGAACTATGTCGCGCTGTTCGATCGCGGGCGCGCGACCTCGCTGCATCTGTTCGAACACGTGCATGGCGAATCGCGCGACCGGGGCCAGGCGATGGTCGACCTGCTGCAGATGTACGAGCGCCACGGACTGCGGCTGCAGGCCGGCCATCTGCCCGACTACCTGCCGGTCTTTCTCGAGTACCTGTCGCGGCTGCCGGCATCCGACGCGGTGGCGCTGCTGGCCGAGACCGGCGAAATCCTGCAATCGATCGCGGCCCAGCTCGCCCAGCGGCGCAGCCACTACGCGCTGCCGCTGGGCGCGCTGCTGCGGATCATCGGGCAGCGCCCGCTCGCGCTGACGCTGCCCGAGCCCTCGGCGACCGACGCGGACGACGCGGCGCGCGTGCCCAGCGCGGCCGACTATCGCGAGCTGGACGCGGCCTACGCCGACGAGCCGGTCCGTTTCGTCGGCGCGGGCCAGCCCGCGGCCGAGCCGGTCCGCTTCTACGACAAGCGCCCTCAGCGCTGATCCCCGACTACCACACCGCTTGCGAACGGAGGGCCGTCATGACGCATTACCTGCATACGTTCCTGTTTGGCATCTATCCCTATATCTGCCTGGTGGTGCTGCTGCTCGGCAGCCTGATCCGCTTCGACCGCGAGCAGTACTCGTGGAAGAGCGACACCTCGCAGCTGCTGCGGCATCGCTCGCTGCAGATCGGCAGCAATCTGTTCCACTGGGGCATCCTGGTGGTCGTGATCGGCCACTTCGTCGGCTTTCTGGCGCCGCACTGGCTGGTGTCGCCGTTCCTGTCGGCGTCGGGCCATCAGCTGCTGGCCATGGTCGGCGGCGGCGCGGCCGGTGTGGTCGCCATCATCGGCCTGTCGATCCTGATCTGGCGGCGCCTGTTCGATGCGCGGATCCGCCGCAACAGCCGCGTCTCGGACATCGTGATCGTGCTGATGCTGTGGGTGCAGCTCGCTCTCGGACTGTGGACCGTGGTGCTGTCGATGCGGCATATGGACGGCGTGCTGTTCGAATCGCTGACCAGCTACGTCAAGGGCATCGTGACCTTCGAGCCGGCCGCCGCCGACATGCTGCGCGGCGTGCCTCTGACCTACCAGCTGCATATCCTGCTCGGCTTCACGCTGTTCCTGGTGTCGCCGTTCACGCGGATGATCCATATCTGGAGCGGCATGGGCACGGTCGCCTATCTGGTACGGCCGTTCCAGCTGGTGCGCCGGCGCTGACGCGGCGCTGATGGAGACATCGTGATGAACGACACCACCATGGCCGCCATCGCCCCGGCCAGCGTCAACGGCGTCGCGATCGGCGCCGAGGCGATCCGCGAGGAGAGCCTGCTGTACCGCGACGATCCCGATGCGATCGCCAGCGCCAGGCGCGCGCTGGCGATCCGCGAACTGCTGCGCCAGCGCGCCGTGGCGCTGGGCATCGCCGATGCCGGGACCGAACTCGACGATGCCGTGGTCGATGCGCTGATCGGGCGCGAGGTCAGCGTGCCGGAGCCGACCGAGTCCGATTGCCGGCGCTATTACGACGGCCATCCGGCGCGCTTCCGGCGCAACGAGATCGTCTACGCCAGCCATATCCTGTTCGCGGTCACCGGCGGCGGCGCGCTCGCGGCGCTCCGGCATCAGGCCGAGCAGACCTTGCGGCGTCTGTTGGCCGAGCCCGAGGCTTTCGAGGCGACCGCGCGCGAAATGTCGAACTGTCCGTCGGCCGGCGTCGGCGGCAGCCTCGGCCAGCTGCTGCGCGGCGACAGCGTGCCGGAGTTCGAGCAGGCCGTGTTCGACGGTGAGGCGATCGGCTTGCTGCCGGGATTGGTCAGGACCCGCTTCGGCTTCCATATCGTGCGGGTCGAACGTCGCGTGCCCGGCGAGGCGGTGGACTTCGACGAAGCCCGGGCCGAGATCGCGCGCTTCCTCGGCGAGCGCGTGCGGCACAAGGCGATCCAGCAGTACATCGCAATCCTGGCCGCGCAGGCCCGCATCGTCGGCGTGGCGCTCGGCGAGGCCAATGGCCCGCTGGTGCAGTAGTGTCGCGGCCCATCGATCCTGAACCTGCGAGGAAAATGACATGAGTTCGACGGCGAATGTGGCGGCGGTCGGCGGCGGCGCCACCAGGGTCACGGCGCAGGCGTGGTCGGTGCTGATCGCCAGCACGGCGGCCTTCATGGTCTGCTTCGTGGTGTGGATGATGTTCGGGGTCATCGGCGTGCCGCTGCGCGACGAGCTGGGCCTGAACAGCACGCAGTTCGGCCTGCTGACCTCGACGCCGGTGCTGACCGGCGCGCTGATGCGCCTGCCGCTGGGCGCATGGACCGACCGCTTCGGCGGCCGCATCGTGATGACGGTGCTGCTGGCGGTTTGCGCGCTGCCGGTGTTCGCGGTCAGCTACGCCACCGCGCTGTGGCAGTTCCTGCTGATCGGGCTGTTCCTGGGATGCGTCGGCGCATCGTTCGCGGTGGGCACGCCCTATGTCGCGCGCTTCTTCCCGGCCGAGAAGCGCGGCTTCGCGATGGGCTTCTTCGGCGCCGGCACGGTCGGCGCGGCGGTGAATCTGTTCGTCACGCCGGCGCTGCAGCAGGCCTACGGCTGGCGCGCGGTGCCGCGCGTCTATGCGGTCGCGCTGCTGGTCACCGCGGTGCTGTTCTGGCTCGCCTCGGCGCGCGACCCCGGCGCGGGCAAGCAGGGCGGCTCCTGGACCGAGTCGTTCAAGGTGCTGCGCGACCCCAGGGTCTGGCGGCTGTGCCAGTACTACTCGATCACCTTCGGCGGCTTCACCGCGCTGTCGCTGTGGATCCCGCAGTATCTGCAGGGCCAGTACGGCATGACGCTGGTGGCGGCGGCCGCCTTCGCCGCCGGCTTCTCGCTGCCGGGCTCGGTGCTGCGGGCGGTCGGCGGGCTGCTGGCCGATCGGCTCGGCGCGCACAGCGTCACGTGGTGGGGACTGTGGGTCGCGTGGATCTGCCTGTTCCTGCTGTCGTATCCGCCGACCGATTTCACGATCCACACCATCGATGGTCCGTGGACGATCGCGCTGCATACGCCGATGGCGGCCTTCGTCGTGCTGACCTTCATGCTGGGCGCGGTGTTCGCCTTCGGCATGGCGTCGACGTTCAAGTATGTCGCCGACGATTTCGCGTCGAACATGGGCGTGGTCACCGGCATCGTCGGGCTGGCCGGCGGGGTCGGCGGCTTCCTGCTGCCGATCCTGTTCGGTGCGCTGCTGGACCTGACGCGGGTGCGCTCGAGCTGCTTCATGCTGCTCTACGGCATCGTCTGGGTGTCGCTGATCCTGATCTACTTCGCCGACGTGCGGCGCACGCCGGTGATCGGTGGTGGGGCTGCAGTGCGGGCCGGCGCCGCCTGACGACGCCATGATGCCAATGAAAAGGGGACGCATTGCGTCCCCTCGATCATCGCGTCGTTCCCGCGAAAGCGGGAATCCAGCGTCTTTGAAAGCCCCTGGGTCCCCGCCTTCGCGGGGACGACAGCATTACAGCCAGTACACCACGACGTAGAGGAACAGCCAGACCACGTCGACGAAGTGCCAGTACCAGGCGGCGCCTTCGAAGGCGAAGTGATGATCGGGCGTGAAATGGCCGTTCAGCACGCGGATCAGCACCACCGTCAGCATGATGGCGCCCATCGTCACGTGGAAGCCGTGGAAGCCCGTCAGCAGGAAGAAGGTCGAGCCGTAGATGCCCGAGGTCAGCTTCAGGTTCAGGTCCGCGTAGGCGTGCATGTATTCATAGACCTGGAAGCCCATGAAGACCGCGCCCAGCAGGATCGTCAGGACCAGGCCCTGCACCACCTGGCTGCGCTTGCCGGCCAGCAGCGCATGGTGCGCCCAGGTCAGCGTGACGCCGGACATCAGCAGCAGCGCCGTGTTGATGGTCGGGATCGGCCACGGCCCCATCGCCTCGTACGGCTCGACCGTGCCGGCCGGACCGGCGTTCGGCCAGACCGCGGCGAAATCGGGCCACAGGATCTTGTTGTTCAGGTCGCCCAGCCACGGCATCGTGTAGACGCGGGCGTAGAACAGCGCGCCGAAGAAGGCGCCGAAGAACATCACCTCGGAGAAGATGAACCAGCCCATCGACCAGCGGTAGGAGATGTCGATGCGGCGGCCATACATGCCCCCCTCCGACTCGCCGATCGCGTCGCCGAACCAGCTCTTGAGCACGAACAGGAACCACAGGATGCCCAGCACGCAGACATAGGGCGCCCACGGCTGGCCGTTGACCCACCCTGCCGCGCCGGCGGCGGTCAGCAGCAGGCCCAGGCTTGCCGTGATCGGATGGCGCGACGGGCCCGGTACGAAGTAGTACGGAGCGTTTGCGCGATTCGCACTCATTCTGTTTTCTCCAGCTCAGATCTCTGATTCATCGTTATACGCCGGCTGCCCGAGGGCGGACGACGCTCTGTCTTCTTGTTGCCTGTTCCGCCGGCTATCCGGCTGCCCGCTTGCCCGGCTATCCGCCGACCACCAGGCGGACGATGCCGATCAGCACCACCACCAGGATCACGGCGCCGAGCAGGCCGGCGACGATCACATGGATGGGGTTCAGGTTGGCCATGTCGCGATCGTGTTCCGCGCCCTTGCGCAAGCCGATGAACGACCAGAACACCGCGCGCAACGTCTGCCAGAACGACATCTTGCGTTTGACCGCGTCCTTCAGTTCGTCCATGGCAGCCCTCCTCCTTTACTGCGTCAGCTGCCGGCGCTGGCCGGCGGCTGGTCGAGATGGCCCTGCGGCGCCGGCGCCAGCGGCGTGCCGATCTCGAAGAATGTGTACGACAAGGTGATGTTCTCGACGTCCTTGGGCAGATCCGGGTCGATCACGAACACCACCGGCATCTCGCGCGATTCCTTGGCCTTCAGCGTCTGCTGCTGGAAGCAGAAGCACTCGAGCTTCTTGAAATACTGGGTGGCCTGCTTCGGCGCGTAGCTCGGAATCGCCTGCGCCGAGATATCCCGGGTCTGGCCGTTGGCGACCTCGTAGACGATCGTCGCCATCTCGCCCGGGTGGACCTGCATGCTGGTCTTGACCGGGCGGAACGCGAACGGGCCGCGAGCGTTGGAATCGAACTCGACCGTGATCGTGCGGCTGGTGTCGACCTGCGTGTTCTGGCTGACCTTGCCGGCGCTGGCGCCGTAGAGCTCTCGCGTGGTGACGACGTTGATGCCGGTGATCTCGCAGATCTTCTTGTACAGCGGCACCAGCGCATAGCCGAAGGCGAACATCACGGCGACGATCACCAGAAGCCGCAGCATCATGCCGCGGTTGTAGCGCTTGTCCTCGACGTCGCCGGTCGAAACCGGCTGCTTCGTGCTCATCTCTGTACCTTGCAGCGGGACTCAGCCAATTCAGCCAAGCCAGGTCATCTTGGCGAAGAAACCCAAAAAGAAGACCAGCACGATCGACAGCAGGATCAGGCCGAGACGGCGATTGGCGGCCTTGCGGTCGGTCTGCGATGGGCTTTCGTTTGGATGCTGCATCGAATTCTCGGATTAGGGGGTGGCCGTCGCGGGCCGGGGCGGCAGGGTGGGCGGAGCGCGGACCCTGCGGCCCGCCGCCCCGCCTTGCCGGATGCCGTTACCGGACCTGCGGCGGCACCTCGAAGGTGTGGAACGGCGCCGGCGACGGCACGGTCCACTCCAGGCCTTCGGCGCCTTCCCAGGGCTTGTCGGCGGCCACTTCGCCTCCGCGGTACGACGGCAGCACCACGAAGAAGAAGAAATACACCTGCATCAGGCCGAAGCCCAGCGCGCCCAGCGACGAGATCGCGTTGAAGTCCGCGAACTGGATCGCGTAGTCCGCATAGCGGCGCGGCATGCCCGCCAGCCCGAGGAAGTGCATCGGGAAGAAGGCGATGTTGAAGAAGATGATCGAACCCCAGAAGTGCACCTTGCCGCGGGTCTCGTTGTACATGAACCCGCTCCACTTCGGACCCCAGTAGTAGAAGCCCGCGAACAGCGCGAACAGCGAGCCCGCCACCAGCACATAGTGGAAGTGCGCCACGATGAAGTAGGTGTCCTGGATCTGGATGTCGATCGGTGCCACCGCCGGGATCAGGCCGGTGAAGCCGCCGATGGTGAACACGAAGATGAAGCCGATCGCGAACAGCATCGGGGTCTCGAAAGTCATCGAGCCCTTCCACATGGTGGCGATCCAGTTGAAGATCTTCACGGCCGTCGGCACCGCGATCAGCATCGTCGCGTACATGAAGAACAGCTGGCCGGTCACCGGCATGCCGGTGGTGAACATGTGGTGCGCCCAGACGATGAACGACAGGATCGCGATCGAGGCGGTCGCGTAGACCATCGAGCTGTAGCCGAACAGGCGCTTGCGCGAGAAGGCCGGCACCACCTGCGAGATGATCCCGAATGCCGGCAGGATCATGATGTAGACCTCGGGGTGGCCGAAGAACCAGAAGATATGCTGGTACATCACCGGGTCGCCGCCGCCGGCCGCCGAGAAGAAGCTGGTGCCGAAGTGGCGGTCGGTCAGGACCATCGTGATCGCGCCCGCCAGCACCGGCATCACGGCGATCAGCAGGTAGGCGGTGATCAGCCAGGTCCAGCAGAACATCGGCATCTTCATCAGCGTCATGCCCGGCGCGCGCATGTTCAGGATCGTGACGATGATGTTGATCGAGCCCATGATCGACGACGCGCCCATGATGTGCATCGCGAAGATCGCCATGTCCATGCCCGGGCCCATCTGCACCGACAGCGGCGCGTACAGCGTCCAGCCCGCGGCGGTGGCGCCGCCCGGCACGAAGAACGACAGCGCCAGCAGCAGCGCGGCGGGCGGCATCAGCCAGAAGCTGAAGTTGTTCATCCGCGCGAACGCCATGTCGGAGGCGCCGATCTGCAGCGGGATCATCCAGTTCGCGAAGCCCACGAAGGCCGGCATGATCGCGCCGAACACCATCACCAGGCCGTGCATCGTGGTGAACTGGTTGAACAGCTCGGGGCGGAAAAACTGCAGGCCCGGCTCGAACAGCTCCAGCCGGATCAGCAGCGCCAGCACGCCGCCCGAGATCAGCATCGTGAAGGAGAACAGCAGGTACAGCGTGCCGATGTCCTTGTGGTTGGTGGCAAACAGCCAGCGGCGCCAGCCATGCGGATGATCGTGATGTTCGTCATGCGCGTGGTCGTGCGGATGGGCGAGTGCGTCCGGGGTAGCAGTACTCATCGCGAAAACTCCTGAAATCCTGTTCTAACGTCCACGCGTTCAGCTCGCGGCGCCCTGGGCGCCCGCGCTGGCTTGCTCGGCGGCGGGCTTGGCGTCCGCCGGTGCGCCCTGCGCCGACTTGGCGCCGCCGCCCTCGGGGAACTTGCCCGCGCGTGCATTGACGAAGTCGGCCGGCTGGATGACCTCGCCGGTCTTGTTGCTCCAGACGTTGCGGGTGTAGGTCATCACCGCGGCAAGCTCGGTGTCGGACAGCTGCTTCCACGACGGCATGCCGCCCTTGCCCTCGAGCAGGATGTGCATCTGGTCGGCCTGCGGGCCGTTGACCACCTTGGAGCCGTCCAGCGCCGGGAAGGCGCCGGCGCCCTTGCCGTTGGGCTGGTGGCAGACCGCGCAGTTCGCGGCGTAGACCTTCTCGCCGCGGACCTTCAGCTCGTCCAGGGTCCAGGTCTTGTTGGGATCGTCGGCCGCGGCGGCCATCGCCTTCTTCTTCTCGTCGACCCACTTGGTGTATTCGGCGTCGGTCACCACGCGCACCACGATCGGCATGAAGGCGTGTTCCTTGCCGCACAGCTCGGCGCACTGGCCGCGGTAGACGCCGGTCTTCTCGGCGCGGAACCAGGTGTCGCGCACGAAGCCGGGTATCGCGTCCTGCTTGACGCCGAAGGCCGGGATCATCCAGGCGTGGATCACGTCGTTGGCGGTCGTGACGATGCGGATCTTCTTGTTGACCGGCACCACCATCTCGTTGTCCACCTCCATCAGGTAGGTGTTCGACTTGGGCGCCTCGTTATTGATCTGCTCGCGCGGGGTGGTCAGCGTCGACACGAAGGAAATGCCTTCGCCCTCGCCCTTCAGGTAGTCGTAGCCCCACTTCCACTGGTAGCCGGTGGCCTTGATGGTGATGTCGGAGTTGGTGGTGTCCTTCATCGCGACCACGGTCTTGGTCGCCGGCAGCGCCATGCCGATCACGATCAGGAACGGGATGATGGTCCAGACGACTTCGACCGTGATGCTTTCGTGGAAGGAGGCGGGCTTGGAGCCCTTGGCCTTGCGGTGCGTGAAGATGGAATAGAACATCACGCTGAACACCGCGATGAAGATCACCGTGCAGATGATCAGCATCATCCAGTTCAGCCAGTGAATCTGCTCGGCGATCTTGGTGACCGGCTCGGTCAGGTTCAGCTGGCGCACGGCGGGACCGCCCGGCATGTCTTCGACAGCGAGGGCTGCCTGGCTGGCGAGCAGGGACGCGCCTGCCAGACACGCTGCGGATGCCTTCTTCCACATTTTCATTTGTTGTCTCTACCCAAATTACAGATTCGAATCTGCCCCTCGCTCCCAGCGGTGCCGCCTCTTTTTACAGGGCGTGCAAGGCTGAAACGAGTTCCTGCGCGAACTTTCGTCGCTTGTACGGGTCCAGAAAACACCCCACCTGCACAGCGTGCGTGCCACAGCGCACCACCACCAGCGCCGGGAACGATTCGCCCAGTTCGACCCGCACCCAGCGCGGGTTGAATTCCTCGCGGGTCACCTCACCGGCGCTGGCCTTTTCGACCACCAACCTGCCCTCGCTGAGCGTGACGCGCTCGTAGTCTGTCGCGTGCTGTGCGTAGGCGAGCAGCGCCACGCCGAGCCCGGCCAGCTCGAGCCCCGCAAAGGGCAGCACGAGCCAGGCTCCTCGCCACGCGAAGAACAGGGCGATGGCAAGGGAAATACTGACGATGGAGAGGTAAAACCAGCCGACCTGGCGTGGAGACAGCGAACAATTCCGCTTCATCAGCCAGTCGTTGTTCGGCACGGCATGGGCTCCGTTAGGACAATCACCGGGCCCGTCACGCGCCGTCTGGAGTGCGATACCGAGTTCCTGCATCGCCAACCACTCTGCATCGCTGCATCGGTTGCACGCCTGGAATTCTGCCGGCTTCACCGCACTGCTGCACTGCTTCGGTGCTAAAACGCCGATCTTCTGTGCCAGGGGACCACTGCGACAAACTGGCGCATTATAGGGCGCTTCGTCAACCGTAACAAGCCAAGCCCGGCGCGGCACGGCGCCCGCGCCACAGCGCGCCGATGCACAGCGGCAGTGCAGCGAGGCGACGCGCGGCGGCTCAGCCGCGCGGGCGGCCGCGGCCGATGCGGTCGATCGGCACCACGGCACGGCCCAGTTCGTCGCGGGCCTGGCCGCCCTTGGGCGGCAGCTTCCACGCGTGGCCGTAGACGATTTCGAACGTCAGCGCGATCACGCCGTCGCGATTGCGGCGGCGCTCGAGCGCGGCCAGCAGATTCTGGTGCCAGTGCCGGCCCTTCAGTCCGCGCATGCCATGCGCATCGTCGCCCGCGGGCCGGCGCAAACCGCCGAACGCATGCACGTCGCGCAGCAGCCGCTCGGGCGTCTCGTAGGTGACCGTCAGCGTTTCCATGTCCATCACTGGCGTCGACCAGCCGCTGTGGACCAGCATGTCGCCGATATCGTGCATGTCGACGAAGCGCAGCGTGTGCGGCTCGCCATCGACCTCGGCGAACGCATCGCGCAGCTCGCGCAAGGTATCGGGACCGAACAGCGAGAACAGCGCCAGGCCGTCGGTCCGCGTCACGCGATGCCATTCGGGAAACACGCGATGCGGTTCGGGATGCCAGTGCAGCGCCAGGTTTGACCACAGCAGGTCGAAGGCGCCTTCCGCAAAGGGAAGCGTGGCAAGATCGCCCTGCACCAGATCGAAGGTCGGCCGCTTGCCGAGCAGGCGGCCAAGCCAGCCGGGCTGCCGCTGCGGATCGCGTTGTGCGGCATGCGCCAGCATCGCGCCCGAGATATCGAGGCCGGCGATCTGCGCGTCGGGATACTGTGCGCGCAGCGCGGCCAGCCCCTGCCCCTGGCCGCAGCCGATATCGAGCGCGCGCTCGGGCTGGATGCGGATCAGTTGCATGCGCTCCTGCATGCGCCGGCCGATCTCGCCGAGCAGAAAATCCAGCTGGGCGAAGCCGGGGCTGCGCCGGTCGAAGGCGAGCCGGGTCAGCCGCGCGGGCGGCAGATAGGTATCGGGGGAGTCGGCGTGAGACGTGGACACGGAAGCGGCGGCAAGGACGAGGATCGGCACGGCAGGACCGGACGCGGGCGGCGCGAAAGCACTGCGGGGCCGCGCGGTGGCGCCGGGCCGACAGTATACGCGCGCCTCACCGCGCTTGCCGGCGGCGTGCGCGAGCGGCTGGCGCAGTGGTGGCTGCCCTGTGCCTGCGTGCTGTGCGGCCAGGTGCAGTCCGACGTGGTCTGCGCCGGCTGTGCGGGGGACCTGCTGGCGCCGATACCGCGCTGTCCGCGCTGCGCCTTGCCGCAGCGGACCGCCAGCCTCTGCGCGATGTGCCGCTGTGCGCCGCCCGCCTTCGATGCCACCATCGTGCTCGGCGACTATGCGCCGCCGCGCGAAGCGCTGGTGCTGGCGCTGAAGTTCGGCGGCGTGCTGCCGCTGGCGGGCTGGCTCGCGCGCGAACTGGCGTCGGCGTGGATCGCACGGCCGTCATCGCCGCTCGACAATGCCGCTCGCGCGCCCTGCCTGGTCGTGCCGATTCCATTGGCGCCGGACCGGCTGGCCGAGCGCGGCTTCAACCAATCGTGGGAAATCGCCCGCAGGCTCGCGCCTCGCGTCGGCGCCGCGGCCAGCGCCGATCTGCTGGTGCGCTCGCGCAGCACCGCGCCGCAGGCCGCATTGGCGGCCGACCTGCGGCATCCGAACGTCGCCGGCGCCTTCGCGCTGGCGCGCGATGCCACCCCCGGCGCCCTGCATGGACGACATGTCGCCCTGGTCGACGACGTGATGACCACTGGCGCCACGCTGGCCGAGGCGGCCGCCGTGCTCAAGCGCTGCGGCGCGGCGCGCGTCACCGCGCTGGTGGCGCTGCGCACGCCGGCCCCGCCGTGATGGCCGCCATGTTGCCCAGATGACAGCGCCGCCTCGGCACGGTAAGCTGCGCCCGCCATGTTCCACGTCGTCCTAGTCGAACCCGAGATCCCGCCGAACACCGGTAACGTGATCCGCCTGTGCGCCAACACCGGCGCCCAACTCCACCTCGTCAAGCCGCTCGGCTTTCCGCTGGACGACGCGCGCATGCGCCGCGCCGGCCTCGATTACCACGAGTACGCCAGCATGAAGGTGCACGAGGACTGGGACGCCTTCCTCGCCGGCGAACGCCCGGACCCGGCACGGATGTTCGCGCTGACCACGCACGGCTCGACGCCGTTCGGGCAGGTGGCCTTCGCCCCCGGCGACTGGTTCGTGTTCGGTTCGGAAACGCGTGGGCTGGCGCCGGAGCGCCGGGAATGGTTCGCGCCGTCGCAGCGCATCCGCCTGCCGATGCGGCCCAATAACCGCAGCCTGAATCTGTCGAACACCGTCGCCGTGGTGGTGTTCGAGGCCTGGCGCCAGCAGGGCTTCGCCGGCGGCGCCTGAGGCGAAGCCGGCGCTTTCCTGGAGGGCTATTCCGGCTGCACGCCGGCCGCGCGAATCACCTGGTCCCAGCGCGCCTTCTCGCTGGCCATGGTCTGGCGCAGCGAGGCCGGCGCGGTGCCGGCAGGCATGAAGTACTGCGCCCGCATCTGCGCGCGCACGGCGTCGCTGCCGATGATCTTGACCAGCTCGCGATAGAGCCGGTCGACGATCGGCGCCGGCGTGCCGGCCGGCGCCAGCACCGCCTGCCACGAGATCGCCTCGAAGCCCGGATAGCCGGACTCGGCCACGGTCGGCACCGACGGCAACAGGCTGGTGCGGCCGCTGGTCGTCACCGCGAGCACGCGCAGCCGGCCCGCATTGACCTGCGGCATCGCAATCGCCGGCACCATGAACGCGGCCTGGATCTGTCCGGCGATCATCGCCGCCGCGATCTGCGGGAAGCCGGGATACGGGATATGTTCGAGCGAGATGCCGGCGCGCGCCTTCAACTGCTCCATCGCCAGATGCGCGGCGCTGCCGTTGC
Organism: Cupriavidus sp. UGS-1; assembly: GCF_021213615.1. Classification (NCBI taxonomy): domain Bacteria; kingdom Pseudomonadati; phylum Pseudomonadota; class Betaproteobacteria; order Burkholderiales; family Burkholderiaceae; genus Cupriavidus; species Cupriavidus sp. UGS-1. The sequence continues at coordinate 24,203 of NZ_JAJQJF010000027.1, forward strand.
CGACCGAGCCGTAGTTCAGCGCACCGGGTCTGGCACGTGCCAGCGCGACGAATTCGCGCAGGTCGCGCACGCCGGTGCGCGGGTCGACCACCAGCACATTGGGCGAGGTCGCCACCAGCGTCACCGGCGCCAGCTGGCGCACCGGATCGTAGGGCAGATGGCGCGACAGTGTCGGCGCCGTGACCAGCGGACCGTTGATCGTGAACAGCAGCGTATAGCCGTCCGGCGCGGCGCGGGCGACCTGTCCGGTGCCGATATTGCCGCCGGCGCCCGGGCGATTTTCGATGATCACCGGCTGGCCCAGCGCCTGCGCCAGCGGTTCGGATACCAGTCGCGCGATCAGGTCCGGAGACGACCCTGGCGGGAACGGCACCACCATGCGGATCGGCCGCGCGGGCCAGTCCTTGTCGGCTGCCAGCAGCGAGCGCGGCAGCGCCAGCGCACCGCCGCAGGCCGCCAGTGCGCCGAGCCAGCGGCGCCGCTGCTTGATGCGATCCGCCGCCGTCATTCGTCGCGCGCGTCGCGTTGCAGCAGCTGCGCGACCGCGTCGGCCACCGCCAAGCCTTCGAACAACACCGCGCAGACGGCCCGCGTGATCGGCATCTCGACGCCGTGCTGGTCCGCCAGCGCAGCCACCGCCTGCGCGCAGCGCACGCCTTCGGCGACATGGCCCAGGTCGGCGAGCACCTGTTCCAGCGTCCTGCCGCCGGCCAGCTGCTGGCCGACCTTGCGGTTGCGCGACAGATCGCCGGTCGCGGTCAGGATCAGGTCGCCCATCCCGGCCAGGCCCATGAAGGTCTCGGCGCGCCCGCCCAGCGCCAGACCCAGCCGCGTCATCTCGGCCAGGCCCCGGGTGACCAGCGCGGCGCGGGCATTGAGGCCGAGACCCAGCCCATCGCTGGCACCGGTGGCGATCGCCAGCACGTTCTTGACCGCGCCGCCGACCTCGACGCCGACCAGATCGTCGCTGCCGTAGATTCGCATCGCACGATGATGGAAGGCGCGCTGCGACAGTTCGGCGATGGCCGGCGCATTGCCCGCGACGGTCAGCGCGCACGGCAGTCCCAGCGCGACCTCGCGCGCGAAGCTCGGCCCGGTCAGCACGCCGTACTCGACCGGCACCGACGCGCCGGCGGCCGCCAGTTCCTCGGCCACCATCTGGTGCGGCATTGCATGGGTGCCGGCCTCGAAGCCCTTGCACAGCCACAGCATCCGCAGCGGCACGCCATGCGTGGCCGCCTCGGTGGCCAGGCGCCGCGTCATCTCCCGCAGGCCCGACACCGGCGTGGCGACGATCACCAGCCCGTCAGGCGCGCATAGCGCGTGCGCGGCGGCGCGGGCGAAATCGGCTTCGAAGCCGAGCCGCTCGGACAGCGGCACGCCAGGCAGATAGTCCGCATTGACGCCGGAGGCCGCCATCGCGGCGAGCTGCCCGGCGTCCCGGCCCCACAGCACGACCTGGTGCGCGGCGGCGGCATGGCTGGCCAGCGCGGTGCCCCAGGCGCCGGCTCCGAGAAAGGCGAGGTTCATGATCGATGCGTGGTCGAGGCGTTGGTCAATGGCGTAGGGTCAATGGCGTAGCTCAATGGCGTTGGACGATGGATCAGGCCGCTGCACGCCCGACGATGACGGCGATCCCAGCGATCCGGGCCGGCGCAGCCGTTGGCGCCATTGACTTTGAAGCTATTGATGCTTTTGAAGCTATAGACGCAAAAAGGCGGAACGGGGCCGCAGCCCCGTTCCGCCTGCGGATATGGCGACGATCAGTGACGTGCCTGCGTGCCATCAGGCATCACGATGCCGGAGCCGCCGCCCTCGGCCTGTGCCTGTTCCATCGCCGCCTGCAGACGCTGCTCGTACAGTGCCTGGAAGTTGATCTCGGACAGATGGATGGCCTGGAAGCCCGCGCGCGTGATCACGTCGGCGATATTGCTGCGCAGGTACGGATACAGGATCGTCGGGCAGGCGATGCCCAGCAGCGGATCGAGCTGTTCGTCCGGCACGTTGCGGATATCGAAGATGCCGGCTTGATGAGCCTCGACCAGGAAGGCGACCTTGTCCTGGACCTTGGTGGTGACCGTGCCGGTCACGACGACCTCGAAGATGCCGTCCGTCAGCTGCGAGGCGCCCACATTGACCTGCACTTCCACGGAAGGCGCTTCGGTCTCGAGGAAGATCTGCGGCGAATTCGGCTGCTCCAGCGACATGTCCTTCAGGTAGACGCGCTGGATATTGAAGTACGGTTGATCGTCCTGCTGCTGATTGGTTTGCTGGTCGCTCATGGATGGGTGCCCGAATGGCGGGAATGAAACGTGGCGGGAAGGGGACGGGCTGCGGGCGGCCGCGCGCCGGGCGGCGGCCAACCGCATGGTCCGGTTGGAAAACGCATATGGTACATGACGCGGATGACGAATTCATCCGCGCACGGGGCGGGAATCAGGCAGCCAGCAGCGGTGCCAGGCCCCCTTGGCGATCGAGCGCGGACAGATCGTCGAAGCCCCCGACGTGACGGTCGTCGATATAGATCTGCGGCACGGTGCGGCGACCGGTGCGGCTCATCATTTCCTCGCGCTTGCCGGGCTCGCGGTCGATCATGATCTTCTCGATCGTCTCGACCCCCTTCGAGCGCAGCAGGCGCTCGGCCATCTGGCAATACGGACACACCATCGTGCTGTACATGACGACGCGGGCCATGCGCTTATCTCCTTGCATCTTGCGGTTCAGACCGGACCCGCTGCGGCAATCGCTGCGGCGGCCGGTCGACTTCTGGACTTTACCAGCGTCGGCGCGGGCCTGCTGACGGCCCGCCCGGGCGAGGCATCGGGCTGCGGCGGCCTTACTTGACCAGCGGCAGACCGGCCTGCTGCCAGGCGGCCACACCACCTTCAAGCGAATAGACCTCGCCGAAGCCGGCCTGCTTGAGCGCCGCGTGCGCCTTGGACGAACGCTGGCCGGTCTGGCATACGACGATGATGGGGGCGGACTTGTCCTTCGCAAGGCTGGCCGCGCGATTGGCCAGTTCGGCCAGCGGCGCGCTCCTGGCCTGCGGCAGGTGGCCCTTGGCGTATTCGGCCGGTTCGCGGATATCGACGACGACGGCGCCGCGCTTGTTGATCAGCTGCGTCGCCGTGGTCGCATTGACCGTCTTGCCGCCCGCGCCGCGCGAAATGGTCGGCCAGGCCAGCAGGCCGCCCGACACCACCGCGAGGGCGATCAGGGCAAGGTTGTTGTAGTCGGCGAAGAAATTCACGTTGGGTTTCCGGTGGGTTGTGTCGGCGGCATTATAAAATAGCCGGTTTCGCGCCCAGGCCCATGTCGACGGGGCCGCTTCCCGCGGCCGGCAAGTGGCTCGCGAGCGGCGCGCGCAGCATTCTCACTCTTTGGAAGCAGCATGTACAAACTCGTTCTCATCCGCCACGGCGAATCGACCTGGAATCTGGAAAACCGCTTCACCGGCTGGGTCGACGTGGACCTGACCGAGACCGGCGCGCAGCAGGCCCGCCAGGCCGGCCAACTGCTGAAGGACGCGGGCTTCGCCTTCGACGTCGCCTATACCTCGGTGCTCAAGCGCGCAATCCGCACGCTGTGGCATGTGCAGGACGAGATGGACCTGATGTGGATCCCGGTGCGCAACGAATGGCGCCTGAACGAGCGCCACTACGGCGCGCTGGCGGGCCTGAACAAGGCCGAGACCGCCGCCAGGTTCGGCGACGAACAGGTGCTGGTCTGGCGCCGCAGCTACGACACGCCGCCGCCCGCGCTGGAGCCGACCGACCCGCGCGCCTCGTACGACGACCCGCGCTATGCCGGCGTGCCGCGCGAACTGATTCCGCTGACCGAATGCCTGAAGGACACGGTGGCCCGCGTGCTGCCGCTCTGGAACGAATCGATCGCCCCGGACATCAAAGCCGGAAAGCGCGTGGTCATCGCGGCCCATGGCAACAGCATCCGCGCGCTGGTGAAGTACCTCGACCAGATTTCCGATGACGATATCGTGGGCCTCAATATCCCGAACGGCACGCCGCTCGTGTACGAACTCGACGCCGAGCTGCGGCCGATCCGGCATTACTACCTGGGCGACCAGGAAGCGATCGCCGCCTCGCTGGCCGCTGTCGCCAGCCAGGGCAAGGCGCGCTGAGCCGGACGCGCCGGCCTTGGCGCACCGAGGCCCGCGCCGCATCGCGGCGCGGCCTTTTTTTCCGCCCGCTCTTATACTGTCGGTCAGACCGGACCGGCAGCGCCCCTTGCGCCACGCCGCAACCGGCGCAATCCACGGCGCCCTGCCCGGCGCCATTCAACGTTCAGGCAGCCCACATGCGTAAGACGCTCAAGAACATCAGCCTTGTCTCCGCGGGACTCGTTGCCGGCGTGCTCGCCACGCTGCAACTGTCCGCGACCGCGCAGAACTCCTCGGGGCCGCTGCCCCTGGAGCAGTTGCGGCTGATGGCGGACATATTCGGGCAGATCAAGCGCGAGTACGTCGAGCCGGTCGACGACAAGAAGCTGCTGACCGAAGCCATCAAGGGCATGGTGGCCAGCCTCGACCCACATTCGTCGTATCTGGACGCCAAGGATTTCAAGGAACTGCAGGAAGGCACGCGCGGCCGTTTTGCCGGCCTGGGCATCGAGATCTCGCAGGAAGAGGGCCTGGTCAAGGTCATCAACCCGATCGAGGACACGCCCGCCTTCCGCGCCGGCATCCAGCCCGGCGACCTGATCACCCGCATCGACGACAAGCCGGTGCGCGGGCTGCCGCTCGAACAGGCGGTCAAGCGCATGCGCGGCGAGCCCGGCACCAAGGTCACGCTGACGATCTACCGCAAGAGCGAAGAACGCACCTTCCCGGTGTCGATCACGCGCGCCGAGATCCGCGTGCAGTCGGTCAAGGCCAAGATGGTCGATCCGGCCATCGGCTGGGTCCGCCTGACCAGCTTCCAGGAGCGCACCGTGGCCGATCTGGGCCGGCGCCTGGCCGAGCTGGCGCAGAAGAATCCGAACATGAAGGGCCTGGTGCTGGACCTGCGCAACAACGGCGGCGGCGTGCTGCAGGGCGCGGTCGGCGTGTCGGCGGCCTTCCTGCCCGAGGACGTGACCGTGGTCTCGACCAATGGCCAGGTGCCCGACGCCAAGCGGGTCTACAAGACCAACTTCAACAATTACCGGCTGTCGTCGGTCGAGGACGATCCGCTGAAGGATCTGCCGCCGCTGTTCAAGAAGATCCCGATGGTGGTGCTGACCAACGCCTATTCGGCGTCGGCCTCGGAGATCGTCGCCGGCGCGCTGCAGGACCACAAGCGCGCGGTGATCATGGGCAAGACCACATTCGGCAAGGGCTCGGTGCAGACCGTGCGGCCGTTGACGAACGACACCGGCATCAAGCTGACGATCGCGTACTACTACACGCCGTCGGGCAAGTCGATCCAGGCCAAGGGCATCCGTCCTGATATCCCGGTCGACCAGAACCCGGAAGGCGATCCGGACGACGCGCTGATCACGCGCGAAATCGATACCGAGCGCCATCTGCACAACAAGCAGGAATCCGAGGAAGCCGAGATGACCGAGCGCGAACAGCGCCGTGTCGAGGAACTGCGCCGGCTCGAGGAAGAGAACGCGAAGAAGTCGCCGGAGGAGCGCGAGAAGGAACGGCGCAAGAAGCCGATCGAGTTCGGCACCAACGACGACTTCATGCTGCAGCAGGCGATCCACCAGCTCAAGGGCGAGCCGATCAAGCGCTCGCGCTCCAAGCTCGAGGCGACGCCGGTGTCCGACAGCAAGGTGCCGAAGGGCCCGGTCAAGGCCGATCCGTCCAAGCGGGCGCCTGCGCCGGACGCCAAGCCCGCCGCGCCGGAAGGCAAGCCCGACAGCAAGCCGCCCGCGAGCGCGCCGATGGGCAAGCCGCTCGGCACGCCGACCGGCAAGGCGCCCTGAACGGGGCTCTGAACGAAGCTTGAACGCCTAGACGGAAGCATCGCGGCGGGACCCCGGTCCCGCCGCCCGCCCGATGAACGACGACCAACTGCTGCGCTACTCGCGGCATATCCTGCTCGATGAGCTGGGCATCGAAGGCCAGAGCCGGCTGCTGGGCGGCCGCGCGCTGGTGATCGGCGCCGGCGGCCTGGGCGCCGCCGCGCTGCCCTACCTGGCCTCGGCCGGGGTCGGCACCATCGTCGTGGTCGACAACGACGATGTCGACCTGACCAATCTGCAACGCCAGATCCTGCACACCACCGCCAACGTCGGCCGGCCCAAGGTCGAGTCAGCGCGCGAGGGCATGCTGCGGATCAATCCCGAGATCGACGTGCGGCTGGTGCCGGCGCGCGTCGGCGACAGCGAACTGGATGTGCTGGTGCGCGACGCCGACGTGGTGCTGGACTGCTGCGACAACTTCGCCACGCGCCATGCGGTCAACCGCGCCTGCGTCGCGCATCGCGTGCCGCTGGTCTCGGGGGCCGCGCTGCGCTTCGATGGACAGATCAGCGTATTCGATCGCCGGCGCGACGATGCGCCGTGCTACGCCTGCCTGTTCCCGCCGTCGGAGAACGCGCCGGAGGCCGCCTGCGCGACCATGGGCGTGTTCGCGCCCCTGGTCGGCATGGTCGGTACCGTGCAGGCGGCCGAGGCCCTGAAGCTGATCGCCGGCGTGGGCAACACGCTGGCCGGACGGCTGCTGATGGTCGATGCATTCCGCATGGAATGGACGACGATGGCGCTGGCGCGCACGCCCGACTGCGAGGTTTGCGGCGGGCATTGAAGCCATGGTGTTGCTCCCCTCTCCCGCTTGCGGGAAAGGGGCGGGGGGAGATGGCAAGAGCGGTCGTCACGACTGACCGCGTCGGCTCAGCGAGAGCCTTTCCCTCTCCCCTCCCCCTCTCCCGCAAACGGGAGAGGGGAAGCAGGCGCCGTTCGCTCCCGCAGATATTCACGTACCGCCGTGCGATCGCCGCGAAACACGATGCGGCTCTCCCTCGCCTCGCGCTGGTAGTCGTACATCGGATCGTAATAATGGCGCAGCAGCACCGCGATCCAGACGCGATGCTCGTCGACCTCGCCGCTGTGCGCCTGGCGTTGCAGCGCGTGCGCGAGCAGCGCGGCCAGGCGCTCGTAGCGCTGGCCGCCGAGCCGGCGCGCGATGCCGGCCAGCGCGTCGCGCATCCGTTCCGAGAAGGCGGCGAAGCCCTTGTCCGGCCCATGCGCGGCGACGTATTCCGCGGCTAGATCGACCACATAGTCCTGCAGCACGCGTTCCACGCGCGCCTCGAACGGTTCGTCGATCCAGACCAGCGGACTGGCCTGCATGCGGGCATACAGACGCGGCGGCACGTCCCGGCTGCCGATGAAACGGCCCTCGTCCTCGACCACCAGCGTGCCGGCGCCGGCCGCGCGCCGCCGCAACAGGTCGATGGCCAGCCCGTTCTCGAAGCCGATCTGTGTCGGTTGCGGACGCGCGCGCCGGCCGAAGCTGGAGCCCCGATGCGCGGCGTGGGCCTCGAGATCGATGCCGCTGTCGAGCTCGGCCAGCAGCGCGGTCTTGCCGCTCCCGGTCAGGCCGCCGAGCACCAGCCAGTCGCATTCGCCGACGGCCGCGTCCAGCGTTTCGATCAGGAAGGTCCGCATCGCCTTGTAGCCGCCGATGACGCGCGGATAGTCGATGCCGGCCTCGCGCAGCCACTGCTGCGAGATCTGCGAGCGCAGGCCGCCGCGGAAGCAGTACAGATAGCCTTGCGGATGGCGGCGCGCGAACTCGGCCCAGGCGGCCACCCTCATTGCCTTGCGCTCGCCGCTGACCAGCGCATGGCCGAGCGCGATCGCCGCCTGTTGTCCTTCCTCCTTGTAGCGGCAGCCGACCCGGTGGCGCTCGTCGTCGTCCATCAGCGGCAGATTGACCGCGCCCGGAAAAGCGCCGCGCGCAAACTCGGCCGGCGCGCGCACGTCCAGCATCGGCACGCCGGACAGCAGCAGCGCCCGATAGTCGGCGCTGTCCGGCCTTGCCGAGGCCGCCGCCGATGGCGCGGGCATGCGGTCCATCAGCGCACCACCACCGCGTGATCGGTGTGGGCGGCGTGGGCGGCGCGCTCGGTCATCTCGCCGATGCATTCGAGCGCGAGGCCGCATTCGGCTGCCACCGCCAGGAACTCCTGCTCGCCAGCGGGCTCGACCGCGACCAGCAGCCCCCCGCTGGTCTGCGGGTCGCACAGCACCGCGCGCCATTCGGCATCCAGTTCACCGTGGGCACAGCCGATCCGATGTCCGTAGCTGGCGAAGTTGCGCTGGGTGCCGCCCGGCACGCAGCCGGCGGCGACGTACTCGCGCACGCCGGGCAGCAGCGGCACCGCGGCGCGGTCCAGCCGGGCGCTCAGGCCGCTGCCCTCGGCCATTTCGACCAGATGGCCGAGCAGGCCGAAGCCGGTCACATCGGTCATCGCCCGCACCGCCTCCAGCCGGCCGAAGCGGCTGCCGGGACGATTCAGGCGGCACATCCACTCGGTCGCCAGGCGGCTATGTTCGTCGCGCAACTTGCCCTGCTTGCCGGCGGTGGTCAGCACGCCGATGCCGAGCGGCTTGGTCAGGTACAGCCGGCAACCGGCGCGTGCGGTGTCGTTGCGCTTCAGATGCGCGCGCTCGACGATGCCGGTCACCGCCAGGCCGAAGATCGGCTCGGGCGCATCGATCGAATGTCCGCCGGCCAGCGCGATGCCCGCCTCGTCGCAGGCACGGCGACCGCCGGCGACCACTTCGCGCGCGACCTCGGGCGGCAGCACGTTGACGGGCCAGCCGAGGATCGCGATGGCCAGCAGCGGGTCGCCGCCCATCGCGTAGACGTCACTGATGGCATTGGTGGCCGCGATGCGGCCGAAATCGAAGGGATCGTCGACCACCGGCATGAAGAAGTCCGTGGTCGACACCACGGCGCGGCCGTCGTCGCTGCCGTCGATCGCATAGACCGCGGCGTCGTCGCGCGAGGCGTTGCCGACCCACAGGCGCGGGTCCAGATGCTGCGGCCCGCTGCCGGCCAGAATCACGTCGAGGACCTGCGGCGAAATCTTGCAGCCACAGCCAGCGCCGTGGCTGTATTGCGTCAATCGAATGGGTTCCGGCATGGGAGTGTCCTCGCTGGGAAATCGGACCGCGGAGGGGGCGGCAGCGCGGGAGAGGGGAATCGGCACCGGCGAATGGAACCGAGATGAGAAACCGAATGGGAATGAGAGGGATTCAAGCTGCGAAGCGCGCGGCGGCGGGCGGCTCGATGAAGCGCCGCTGACGACCGCCTGGCCCTGGAACTGGTGTTACGGGGCCTTGCGGGTCCTGCCGCGGCCGGGCTTTACTGCTCGCCCGGCTCCATCTGCGATTGCAGATAGTTCTGCAGGCCGACCTTGTCGATCAGATCCAGCTGCGTTTCCAGATACTCGATGTGCTCTTCGGTATCGGTCAGGATGTCGACCAGAATCTCGCGGCTGACATAGTCGCCGACCGATTCGCAGTAGGCGATGCCTTCCTTGACCGTCACGTGAGCGGTCTGCTCCAGCTTCAGGTCGCACTTGAGCATCTCGGGCGTGTCTTCGCCGATCAGCAGCTTGTGCAGGTCCTGCAGGTTGGGCAGTCCATCGAGCATCAGAATGCGGTCGATCAGCCGGTCGGCATGCTTCATCTCGCCGATCGATTCCTTGTACTCCACGTCGCCGAGCTTCTTCAGGCCCCAGTGGCGATACATACGGGCGTGCAGGAAATACTGGTTGACCGCGGTCAGCTCGTTGGTGAGCTGCGCATTCAGATACTGGATGACCTTCTTGTCACCTTTCATCGGGGGCTCCTGTTGCTACGGGCCCGCAAAAACACGACGCGGCGCTGGTTGCGCCGCGTGCAGTCAGAGGAAAACGACGAAGACACGCGCCGATCGCCGCTCTGCGATCGGCAAGCGTGTTCAGGCAACCAGCTCGGTTTGCTGGTCGTTCGCGACTGCCGGGTCCCGTGTGTCCATTATGGCACGCGGTACCGACGAGGAACAGGAGGAAAACTGGACGACGTGAACGGTCTGGGCCGTCACGGTGGCGGAGGCGCTGTGGCAGGACGCTGCAACGCCTTCGGCCAGAACCTGCTGCGCGCAATCGCGGCAGCGGCCGCAGCAAGTGCCGACGCCGAGCGTTTCGGCCAGCTCGTCGAGCGTGGACACGCCCAGCTGGACGGCGCCATGAATCTCGCGATCGGTTACCTGGTTGCAGATGCAGACGTACACAAAGCCTCCTTGGGGCAGCGCGGACACCGGCATGTCCTGACTGTTGAAGGCAGCATAACAGAGATAAAGAATGATAACAATTCCCATTAAGAAACAGAAACACGCCAGGGAATCTGCATCACTTTACTTACAAATCAAGGGCTTGGAACGTCACGTAGGCGCCCGACAAGCGGTACATGCAGCACTTCACGGGCGTTGAGCTGGCCGCTATAACCCCGAGGGTTTCAGGGTTGTGACAGTCGCGCCAGCGCGGCTGCGGCCTCTTCCGGCTCGTAGGCGCACAGCACCTGCTCGACCAGCCCTTCCAGCCGCCCGCAGTCGGCATGCAGGATCTCCTGCTTGACGCGCAGCAGCTGGGCCGGATGCATCGAGAACTCGCGCAGGCCCATGCCGAGCAGCAGCCGCGTCATCGCGGGGTCGCCGGCCATCTCGCCGCAGACGGCGACCGGCACGCCAGCGTGGTTGGCATCGCGGATCGTGCGCGCGATCAGCTGCAGCACGGCCGGGTGCAGCGGATCGTACAGATGCGCGACGGCGTTGTCGGCACGATCGATCGCCAGCGTGTACTGGATCAGGTCGTTGGTGCCGATCGACAGGAAGTCCATGCGCCGCAGGAACAGGGGTAGCAGCAGCACCGCGGCCGGGATCTCGATCATCGCGCCGACCTTCAGGTACGGGTCGTAGGCGACCCCGCGCTGATCCAGCTCATGCTTGGCGCGCGCCACCAGCTCCAGCGTCTGGTCGATCTCGCGGGCATGCGCCAGCATCGGGAACAGCAGCCGCACCGGCCCGAAGGCCGACGCGCGCAGCAGCGCGCGCAGCTGCGTCAGGAACATCGCCGGCTCCGACAGCGACCAGCGGATCGCGCGCAAACCCAGCGCGGGGTTCAGCGCCGTCTCGTATTCCTCGGCGCGGCCGTCGCGCCCGTCGCGAAAATCCAGCAGCGGCTTGTCGGCGCCGATGTCGATCGTGCGGATGGTGACCGGCAGCCCGCGCATCGCCTCGACCGCGGCGCGGTAGGCCTCGAACTGTTCGTCCTCGCCGGGCAGTTCGCCGCGCCGGTTCATGAACAGGAACTCGGAGCGGAACAGGCCGACGCCGACCGCGCCGGCCGCCAGCGCGGCGGAGGCGTCCTCGGCCATCTCGATATTGGCCTCCAGATCGATCTCGATGCCGTCCAGCGTCACCGCGGGCGTATGCCGCAGCCGCTGCAGCCGCTTGTTCTCCAGCGCCCGTTCGCTCTGCCGGTGGCGGTATTCCTCGAGGATGATCGGCGTGGGATCGACGATCACCAGCCCCGCATCGCCGTCGATGATGATCCAGTCGTCCTGGCGGATCAGCTCGCTGGCGTTCTGCACGCCGACCGCGGCCGGGATGTCGAGGCTGCGCGCGACGATCGCGGTATGCGAGGTGCGCCCGCCCAGGTCGGTGACGAAGCCGTGGAACACGGTATGGCGGAACTGCAGCATGTCGGCCGGCGAGATGTCGTGGGCGACCACGACCACGCCGGGCGCCGGCTGGCCATCGGCCGCGACCGCGGGCACCGGCGCCGGCGTCAGCACCGGCGCGCCGGCCAGCACCTTCAGGATCCGCTCGACCACCTGCTCGATATCGGCCTTGCGCTCGCGCAGGTATTCGTCCTCGATCTCGTCGAACTGGCGCATCAGATCCTCGAGCCGCGTCGTCAGCGCCCATTCGGCGTTGTAGCGGCGCTCGCGGATCAGCCTCTCGGCCTCGCGCGACAGCATCTCGTCGTCGAGGATCATCGCGTGCACGTCGAGGAAGGCGCCCATCTCCTCCGGCGCATCGCGCGGCAGGTCGCGCTTGAGCGCCGCCAGTTCGGCCCGCACCGCGGTCCGCGCGTTGCGCAGCCGCAGCACCTCGTCCTCGAGCCGGTCCTCGTCGACCAGGTAATGGGACACGTCGAGCGCGGCCGGCGCCAGCAGGTGGGCGCGCCCGATCGCAACGCCGCGCGAGACTGGGATGCCGTGCAGGGCGAATGGCATGAACCGCTCCGTTCAGGAACGTTGATGAAATCCGGACAGGGCCTGCGCCCTCACTCTCCCTCGCCGAAGCGGTTGGCGATCAGCGCGGTCAGCGCGTCCATCGCCTCCTGCTCGTCGGGTCCCTCGGTTTCGATGGTGACCGTCGAGCCGATGCCCGCGGCCAGCATCATCACACCCATGATGCTCTTGGCGTCGACCTGGCGCCCGTTGCGCGACATCCTGACCTGACTGACAAAACTGCCCGCCAGTTGCGTGAGCTTGGCGGAGGCGCGGGCATGCAGCCCGAGCTTATTGATGATGGTGACGTCCCTCTGCAGCATACTTGTCGGGGTGGTTGGCGATCTGGTTCTGTACGGTGGTCGAGCCGATCTGCAGCACGCCCTGCGAGCCGCCGGCGAGCGCCTTGGTGGCGAGCTGGTCCAGCTTTTCGGAGCGGTAGCAGATCGCCCGCACGAGCATCGGCAGATTGACGCCGGCGAGCACCTTGATCCGGCCCGGCTCGGCGAGACGGGCGGCGATATTGGCGGGGGTGGCGCCGAAGATGTCGGTCAGCACCAGCGCCCCATTGTCTTCGATCACCGCGGCCAGGCAGCGGCGCGCCTCGGCCAGCACGGCCGCCGGCTCCGCATCCGGAGCGACGTCGATCGCCTCGACCCGCTTGGGCTCGCCGCAATAGACATGCGCGGCGCAGTCCCGCAGCGCCGAAGCGAGCGGCGCGTGCGCGATGATCAGAATGCCTGCCATGATGGTGAATCCTGTGGATTGCCGCGATTGTAGCAGGCGGGGTAACGGCGCCGTCGCGCGCAGCGGCGCTCCGGCGCCCGCGCTCAGCCGCCGTCAGCCACCCTTCGCGGCCGCGCGGTGCGCGACCGCCCGTTCCAGCGCGTCGATGAACATGCCGGCCACCGGGAAACCGGTCTGCTGCATGATCTCCTGGAAGCAGGTCGGGCTGGTCACGTTGACCTCGGTCAGGTAGTCGCCGATCGCGTCGAGTCCGACCAGCAGCAGGCCGCGCTGCCACAGCACCGGCGCCAGCGTCTGCGCGATCTCGCGGTCGCGCTCCGACAGCGGCTGCGCGCGGCCGGTGCCGCCCGCCGCCAGATTGCCGCGTACCTCGCCGGCCATCGGCACACGCGCCAGCGAGTACGGCACCGGCTCGCCGCCGATCAGCAGGATGCGCTTGTCGCCGTCCTTGATCTCGGGGATATAGCGCTGCGCCATCAGCGTGCGCACGCCGTTGGCACCGAGCGTTTCGATGATCGCGCCCAGGTTCATGCCATCGGCGCCGACGCGGAACACGCCCATGCCGCCCATGCCGTCCAGCGGCTTGACGATGATGTCGCGGTGCTCGGCGTGGAAGGCGCGGATGCGGGCCGCGTCGCGCGTGACCAGCGTCGGCGTGATGAACTGCGGAAACTGCGCGATCGCCACCTTCTCGGAATGGTCGCGGATCGCCTGCGGCTTGTTGAAGACGTTGGCGCCCTGCGACTCGGCCAGCTCCAGCAGCCAGGTGCTGGTCACGTATTCCATGTCGAACGGCGGGTCCTTGCGCATCAGCACCGCGTCGAAGGCCGGCACCGGCATCGCGGCCGGCGCATCGAGGCGGAACCAGGCGGCGTGGCCATGGCCGTGGTCCTGATCCTCGCCGGCATCGAGCAGATGCAGCCGCTGCGCGACCGCCTCGACCGCGCCGCCGACCAGCGACAGCTGCGACTGCAGGCAGAAGAACAGCTCGTGGCCGCGCGAGGCGGCCTCGACCATCATCGCGTAGGTGGAGTCCTTGTAGGTCTTGAAGGTCTCGAGCGGATCGGTAATGAACAGAATGCGCATGCTGGCGTGTCCGGTTGGTAGCCCGTGGTCGTGCCGGTCGGAGGATCAGAGGATCGGATTGGGGTCGGTCTTTTCCAGTTCCAGCGAGGCCGCCAGCAGCGCCAGCCGCGCCACCACGCCATACATGTAGAACCGGTTCGGCACCGCCGCGCCCGGCTTGGCATGCGTGTCCGGGATGCTGTTGGGCGCGAACGCCAGCGGCACGAAATGCATGCCCGGCGCGTTCAGGTTCTCGTCGACGCCGCGGCCGGTATGGACCCGGTAGAAGCCGCCAACGACGTAGCGGTCGATCATGTAGACCACCGGCTCGGCCACCGCCTCGTTGACCTTCTCGAAGGTATGCACGCCTTCCTGGATGATCACGTCGTTGACCTCGAGGCCTTCCTTGACGACGCTCATCTTGTTGCGTTCCTTGCGGTTCAGGCCCTTGACCTCGGCCGGATCGCGCACCGTCATCACGCCCATGCCGTAGGTGCCGGCATCGGCCTTGACCACGACGTACGGCGTTTCCTTGATGCCGTACTCGCGGTACTTCTTGGCGATCTTCTTGAGCACGCCCTCGACCGCGTCGGCCAGCGCTTCCTCGCCGACCCGCTCATGGAAGTCGATGCCGCCGACCTTGGCGAAGTACGGGTTGATCATCCACTGGTCGATGTCGATCAGCTTGGCGAACTTCTTGGCGACCTCGTCGTAGGCAGAGAAGTGGGAGGACTTGCGCCGCGTCGACCAGCCCGCGTGCAGCGGCGGCAGCACGTACTGCTCGTTGATGTTCTCGAGAATCGGCGGCACGCCGGCCGACAGGTCGTTGTTCAGCAGGATCGAACAGGGATCGAAGTCCTTGAGCCCCAGCCGGCGGTCCTTGGTGCCCAGCCGGGTCAGCGGCTCGACCACCAGCGTCTGGCCGTCGGGCAGCTCGATCGGGGTCGGTTCGGTGATGTCCTCGGACAGCGAGCCGAGCCGGACATTGAGTCCCGCCTGGCGCATGATCAGCGACAGCCGCGCCACGTTCTGCAGGTAGAACATGTTGCGGGTATGGCGCTCGGGGATCAGCAGCAGGTTCTTGGCATCCGGACAGATCTTCTCGATCGCCGCCATCGCCGCCTGCACCGCCAGCGGCAGCATCTCGGGGGCCAGATTGTTGAAACCGCCGGGGAACAGATTGGTATCGACCGGGGCCAGCTTGAAGCCGGCGTTGCGCAGATCGACCGAACAGTAGAACGGAGGGGTATGCTCCTGCCATTCCAGACGGAACCACCGCTCGATGGACGGGGTCGCGTCCAGTATCTTCTTTTCCAGTTCGAGCAGCGGGCCGTTCAGCGCGGTGATGAGGTGCGGGACCATATCCATCCTATTGATCGTCTTTATCGTCCGCCCCGATTGTAGAGGAACGGCCAATTGCATGCAGATGGCATGCCAATGCCGGCGGAACGGGGAAATGTCCGATCGTTTCCGCCTTGGGCTAACAATATGGGGATAGGCCGCCGAATTCAAAGAGCGCGGGGAGCGCCGTCGCGAGGACAAAAAAAAACGCGGCTTCGCCGCGTTTCAAGTGGCCTGACAGATACGGGGAGCGTTCTGCAGGTGGAGGAAACTGCCTCACCTGCACTCTATGCGGGTGCTGTCCTTTACACAAATGAAGGATTTTGAATTCCGATTTAAGCGGATGGCGAACAGTGCTTGCCTACCTGCCCGGCAGGCCGCGCCAGCACTGGCTTTGCCGGCTGCTCGCCCATAAAAAAGCCCGGCACGCGGCCGGGCAAAACTCCTGAGAGAAGATTCCCAATCAGCTCTCCAGCACAACACCGTGGGCGATGCGGGGGCGGCAGGCCGTGGGACCCCGCATCGCGCGTTTCTTCGGGTCAGCCCTCGTAGGCGGTCTCGCCGTGCGAGGTGATGTCCAGGCCTTCGCGCTCCTCGTCCTCGGGCACGCGCAGGCCGATCAGCAGGTCCACCAGCTTGAAGGCGACGAAGGCCACCACCGCCGACCACACCACGGTGGTCAGCACGCCCTCGGTCTGCACCCAGACCTGGCTCGCGATCGAATAGTTGTCCGATACCTTGTTGGCCACGTAGTCGTAGATGCCCACGCCGCCCAGGCTCGGCGCCGCGAACACGCCGGTCAGGATCGCCCCGGCGATGCCGCCGACGCCATGCACGCCGAACACGTCCAGCGAGTCGTCCGCGCCAAGCATCCGCTTCAGGCCCGTCACGCCCCACAGGCACAGCAGGCCGGCCACCAGGCCCATCACGATCGAGCCCATCGGGCCGACGAAGCCCGCGGCCGGGGTGATAGCCACCAGGCCGGCGACCGCGCCGGACGCGCCGCCCAGCATCGACGGCTTGCCCTTGGTGATCCACTCGCCGAAGGTCCACGCCAGCACCGCGGCGCAGGTCGCCAGCAGCGTGTTGACGAAGGCCAGCGCGGCGCCGCCGCTCGCTTCCAGGCCCGAGCCGGCGTTGAAGCCGAACCAGCCGAACCACAGCAGCGAGGCGCCGACCATGGTGAAGGTCAGGCTGTGCGGGCGCAGCGCCTCGCGGCCGAAGCCGATCCGCTTGCCGAACATGTAGGCACCGACCAGGCCCGCCACCGCGGCGTTGATGTGGACGACGGTACCGCCGGCGTAGTCGAGCGCGCCCTTCTGGAACAGCCAGCCGGCCTTGGCCGTGGCCGCTTCGGCCGCCGCCGCATCGGTGTACGCGTCCGGGCCCGGCCAGAACCAGACCATATGCGCCATCGGGATATAGGCGAAGGTGAACCACAGCACGATGAACACCAGCACCGCCGAGAAGCGGGCCCGCTCGGCGAAGGCGCCGATGATCAGGCTGCAGGTGATCGCGGCGAACGCGCACTGGAAGGCGAAGAAGCCCAGCTCCGGAATCACCACGCCCTTGCTGAAGGTCGCCGTGACCGCTTCCGGCGTCAGGCCCTTCATGAACAGCCGATCGGTGCCGCCGAAGAAGGCGTTGCCCTCGGTGAAGGCGAAGCTGTAGCCGTAGATGGCCCACAGCAGCGCGACCAGCGAGAAGATCACCAGGCACTGCATCAGCACCGACAGCATGTTCTTCGAGCGGACCAGGCCGCCGTAGAACAGCGCGAGGCCCGGCAGCGTCATCAGGATCACGAAGGCCGTGCACATCAGCAGCCAGGCCACGTCGCCCTTGTTCGGCGTCGGCGCGGCGGCGGCCGGCGCGGCGGCTTCCGCGGCGGCTTCCGCGGCAGGCG
>NZ_JAJQJF010000028.1:0-35716 GCF_021213615.1 Cupriavidus sp. UGS-1
CCCCGCTCGAACGCAATCTGGCCACCGTTGGCGCCGAGGCGATCGCCGGCGTGCCGGTGCCGCTGCGCGACCTGTGGAACCCGGCAACGTGCCCGCCGGCGTTGCTGCCTTTCCTCGCCTGGGCCTTTTCGGTCGATCGGTGGGATGCGTCGTGGCCGATCGAGACAAAGCGCGCCGTTACCGAGGCCTCGTTCTTCGTCCACAAGCAGAAGGGCACGATCGGCGCGCTGCGCCGCGTTGTAGAACCGCTCGGCTTTCTTATCCGCGTCATCGAATGGCATCAGGCAATGCCGAACTTTGAGCGGGGCACCTTCAAGCTCGATATCGGCGTGCTGGATACCGGCATCACGGAAGCGATGTACCAGGAGCTGGAACGCCTCATTGACGACGCCAAGCCCCTATCGCGCCACCTGACCGGCCTCGCCATCAGCATGGAAACGCGCGGCGCCATGCGATACGGCGCGATGGCATACCTGGGCGACGAGCTGACCGTCTACCCCTACACCCCCGAAGAAATCGTTGTCGGCGGCGTTACGCGCACCGCGGCGGCGGTTCACCTCGTCGACACGCTCACCGTTACGCAATAGTCCCTATGCCACAGACCTATTTCATCCTTCCAACTGCCGCAGGCGAGGCAGTCATGGCTCGCGCCCAAGCGCTAGGCGTGCCGGTCAAGTTCACCGCGATTGCCGTAGGCGATGGCAACGGCGAGGTGCCAATCCCGACGCGCGAACGTACCACGCTGGTCAATGAGGTTCGACGCAAGCCGATCAACCGGCTCGACTATGACCCGCAGAATCCCGGCCAGTTTGTCGCCGAGCAAGTCATTCCTGAGGATGAGGGCGGCTTCTGGATTCGTGAGCTGGCCCTGTTCGACGAGAACGGCACGATGTGCTACTACGGCAACTGCCCGCCGACCTACAAGCCGGTCCTGGCGGAAGGCTCTGGCCGCGTGCAGAACATCCGCATGGTGTGCCTGAACACCGGCGGCGTCGAAATCGAGCTGAAGATTGACCCGTCGATCGTGCTGGCCACGCGCCAGTACGTCGACACCTCGATCGCCGAGGCGCTGACGGTGCGCGACGCCAAGCAATCGGTGCGCGTGGCCACCACCGGCAACCTGCCGGCCCTCTCCGGCCTGCTCACGGTGGATGCGATCCCGCTGGCCGCCGGCGACCGCGTGCTGGTGAAAGACCAGACTGCCGCGAAAGACAACGGCATCTATGTCGTCGCCGCCGGCGCGTGGACCCGCGCCACCGACGCGGACACCGGCCTGCGCCTGACGCCTGGTGCCGTCATCCCGGTCGAGGCCGGCACGGTCAACGCTGACAGCGTCTGGCAGCTGACCACCGATGGCACGATCATCGTCGGCGCAACGCCACTCGCATTCCAGCGCGTCGGCGATGGCTACTTTGCACCGCTCAAGGGCGCTGCGTTCGTCGACACGCCGACCGCCCCGACCGCGCCGCAGTTCGACAAGTCCACCAAGCTGGCCACGATGCAAGCGGTACAGCGGGCGCTCGGCAATCGCGCCGATTGCTTCCTCTATACGGACTCGCGGCAAATCACGGCAGCGCAGTTCGGCTCGTACATCGAGTTCGCCGGCAATGCATCGGCGACGTGGACGATGCCCTCTGCCAGCGCCTACAAGGGCGGCTCGTTCGAGATCTACAACGGCGCCAACACGCCCGGCGTCAATCTCACGCTGACCGGTGGCGGCACGTTCTACGGCCCCAACGCGAACGGCGTTCCTTCGCTCACTCTGGCGCCTCAAGTTTCCGTGACCGTGATCTCGGACGGGACCAACTGGAAGGTACTCAACGGCGCCGGGCAGCTCTTCATCGGCACGAATGTTGGCGTCCGCAAAGACGCAAACGGCCTCATCGAGCAATGGGGCTTTGCGACGGTTCCGAACACCGGCACCACCACGTCAACCGTGTCGGTGACGTTTCCCCAGGCGTTCCCGAACGCGTGCCTGAACATCGTCGGCGTGTTCTGCGAAGCCTTCAACAACACCGGTGGCGGTTCCTGGGCAGTCCGGCCGTCCAACTGGTCGAAGGTCGGTTTCAACGCGACCGGCGACAACAACGGCCCCAACTATCAGTTCAACAAGTCCGCCGGCTTCTTCTGGCGGGCGCTCGGACACTAAGCCAATGTTCTACTCCGCATCGACCGGCGGCTTCTATAGCCGCGACATCCACGGGGAAGCGATCCCCGAGGACGCCGTTGAATTGACGGCCATCGAGTACGCCGCGCTGATGGAAGCGCAATGCCAAGGCAAGCGCATCGTGAGCGATGCAAACGGTCGGCCGGTGGCCGTCGCCCCGCCGGCGCCTTCGCTGGACGAAATGAAAGCCGCGCTCGTGCTGGCAATCGACGCGACCGCCGATGCCGCCCGCCTGGCGGTCGCCGGCGACCCGCTGCGCGCCGAGGAATACCGCATCGCCGAGGGCGAGGCCAAGGCCTACCAGGCGGCCGGCTACGCCGGCGACGTGCCGCCCGCGGTGGCCAGCTGGGCCGAAGCCAAGGGTTGGACCGGCCAGCAAGCCGCCGACGACATCCTGGCCGTCGCCACCGCCTGGAATGCGGCCCTGTACGCGATCCGTGATGCTCGGCTCAAGGCCAAGGAAGCCGTGCGCAACGCGACCACGGCCGACCAAGCGCAGGCCATCGCCGCCGAGGCTTGCGCCGGTATCCAGGCCAAGGCCGCAGCGCTGGCGGGCGGGCAGTCCTGATGTCAACGGTCCGCCTGCTGTTCTCGACGACGCGCCTGCCGCTCTCGGTCGCAATCCGGGCGGCGACCTGGTCGCGCTGGTCGCATGTTGCCCTGGTCGACGGCGCTTCCGTGATCGAGGCCGTGACCCTGCACGGCGTGCGGCGCGCACCGCTGGCCGACGCGATCGCGCGCGCTTCGGCCTATGCGCTGGTCGACCTGCCGGCGCGCGACCCGGCCGCGATCCTCACCGCCGCGGCGTCGCAGCTCGGCAAGCCCTACGACTACACCGCCCTGCTCGGCCTGGCGCTGCGACGCGACTGGCAGTCGCCCGACGCCTGGTTCTGCTCCGAGCTGGTCGCCTGGGCATTTCAGGCGGCTGGCCAGCCGCTATTGCGCGCCGAGGTCGTGCGGCGCGTCTACCCGCAGCACCTGTGGATGTTGCCGCCGGCGCCGCCCGCCAGCGGCGCGCCCGCCCCTTTCCTTTCCCTGCCCCTCACTTCACAGGAGTAAGCCAACATGGCGACCGACTACCACCACGGCGTACGCGTCATCGAGATCAACGATGGCACGCGCCCGATCCGCACCGTATCGACCGCTGTTGTCGGCGTCGTCGTGACGGCCGACGACGCCGACGCGACCGCCTTCCCGCTCGACACGCCGGTCCTCGTGACCAACATCAATACCGCCATCGGCAAGGCCGGCACCAAGGGCACCATGAAAACGGTGCTCGAAGCGATCGCGCTCAACGCCAAGCCGGTGACCGTGATCGTGCGCGTGGCCGAAGGTATCGACGACGCCGCCACCACCAGCAACGTCATCGGCACCACCACCGCGGATGGCAAGTACACCGGCATGAAGGCGCTGTTGCAGGCCAAGGCCGCGCTCGGCGTCAAGCCGCGCATCCTGGGCGCGCCACTGCTCGATACGCAGCCGGTGGCGACGGCGCTGGCCAGCCTGTCCCAGCAGCTGCGCGGCTTCGCCTACGTGAAGTGCGCCGGCGCCAAGACCAAGGAAGAGGCGGTCACCTACCGCCAGTCGTTCAGCCAGCGCGAGGTCATGCCGATCTGGCCCGACTTCCTGGCCTGGAGCACCACCGCCAACGCCACCGTTGTCGTGCCGGCCACCGCCTACGCCCTCGGCCTACGCGCCAAGATTGACGAGCAAGTCGGCTGGCACAAAACGCTGTCGAACGTCGGCGTCAACGGCCCGACGGGCATCTCGCATGACGTGTTCTGGGATCTGCAAGACCCGGCCACCGATGCCGGCTATCTGAACGAGAACGATGTCACGACGCTGATCCGCGAAAACGGGTTCCGCTTCTGGGGTAGCCGCACTTGCTCCGACGATCCGCTGTTCGCCTTCGAGAACTACACCCGCACCGCGCAGGTTCTGGCCGATACGATGGCCGAAGCGCATATGTGGGCCGTTGACAAGGACATGACGCCCTCTCTGGTCAAGGACATCGTCGAGGGCATCAACGCGAAGTTCCGCGAGCTGGTCAGCAACGGTTACCTGATCGGCGGCGAGGCCTGGTTCGACGAGGAAGCCAACAGCGCCGACACCCTCAAGGCCGGCAAGCTGTACATCGACTACGACTACACGCCGGTCCCGCCCTGCGAAAACCTGGTGCTGCGTCAACGCATCACCGATCGCTATCTGATGGACTTCGCTGCCGCCGTGGCCGCTGCCTGATCCATCACCACCTAGGAGAAAACGAGCATGGCACTGCCCGCAAAGCTCAAAGACCTGATGCTGTTCAACGATGGCAACGCCTACAAGGGCGAGGTGCCGGAGGTCGTGCTGCCGAAGCTGACCCGCAAGATGGAGGAATACCGCGCCGGCGGCATGAGCGGCCCGGTCCCGATCGACTTCGGCCAGGAAGCGATCCAGATGGAATGGACCGCCGGCGGCTTCCTGCTCGACGTGATGCGCCAGTATGGCGCGCTCAAGCACGACGCGGTCGGCTTGCGCTTTGCCGGCGCGTACCAGCGCGAGGACTCGGAAAAGGTAATCGCCGTCGAGATCGTCGTGCGTGGCCGCCATTCCGAGGTGGACCCCGGCACCGCCAAGAGCGGCGAGGACACCGAGTTCAAGGTCATCACCCGCGCGAGCTACTACAAGCTCACCGTCGACGGCGAAGTTATCCAGGAATTCGACTTCGTCAACGGCATCGAGCGCGTCGGCGGCGTGGACCTGCGCGGCGCCATCCGCCAGGCGCTTGGCATCTAACCGCAACTCCGCCCGCGCTGCGCGGGCGGCCCCTCCCTCCCCTGACATACCGGAACCGAAATCATGGAAACCGCGATCACCGCCACGCAGACCGACAACACCACCACCGCAACGGCCGCCGTGCAGCTGGACGACAACACCGTGACCCTCGACGAGCCGATCAAGCGCGGCAGCCAGACCATCACGCACGTCACGCTGCGCAAGCCACGCTCGGGCGAGCTGCGCGGCGTCACCCTGAACGCCCTGGCCAACCTCGACGTCGCGGCCTTGGCCACCGTCATTCCGCGCATTTCTTCCCCGACCCTGACGCGGCAAGAGGTCGATGCGCTCGACCCGGCAGACCTGCTGCAAATGGCGCAGAAGGTGGGCGGTTTTTTGCTGCCGAATGCCGTGAAAGCGAGCATCCAGTCCCAAACCGAGTAGAGGACGCACAGGCCGACATTCTGGCCACGCTGCACGGCATCACCCTGCGTGAAATGAACGAGATGGACCTTAGTGAAGTGGCGGCGTGGCGCGAGCGCGCGCGCCTACGAAGCGGAACCGAGTAGATGGCAACCCAAGACCTTAAGCTGCGCGTACTGGCCGATTTCGTCGATCGCATCACGGCGCCGATCAAGCGCGTCATGAACGGCAGTCGCGACATGGGCCGCGCGCTCAAGGAGTCGCGGGACCAGCTCAAGGCGTTGAGCCAGGCGCAGAAGGATGTCGGCGCCTTCCGCGAGCTGCTGGCCAGCTCGAAGGCCTCGGCCAACGCGCTCGCCGTCCAGCAACAAAAGGTCAACGCCCTGGCGGCGGCGCTGCGCGCCGGCGGCCCGCCGTCCAAGGCCATGACTCGCGAGTTCGAGGCCGCCAAGCGCGCCGCCGCGGCGCTGGCGGCGGCGCATACCAGCAACACCACCAAGCTGCAGGAGCTGCGCACGCGCCTTGCCGGCGCCGGCATCGACACGCGCAACCTCGCCACGCACGAGCGCGCTCTACGATCGGCGATCGCCGACACCACCGGCACGATCCGGGCGCAGCAGAAGGCGCTAGCCGAGCTGGGCGAGCGAGAGCGCAAGCTAGCGGCCGCCCGCCAGCGCATGAACGCTACCGGTCAGCGCGCCGGTGCGCTGGCCAGCGGCGGCGCGAAGGCAATGGCTGGCGGCGCCGCCGCCATCGGCGCGACCGCCGTGCCGGTGGCCGCCTACGCGGAGGCCGAGGACGCGGCCACGGGCCTACAAGTCGCGCTGATGCGCGCCGGCAGCGTCGTTCCGCCCGAGTTCCAGAAGATCAACGACCTGGCGCTGCGCCTGGGGGACCGCCTGCCAGGCACCACGGCGGATTTCCAGAACATGATGACGATGCTCACGCGCCAGGGCATCAGCGCGCAAGCCATCCTCGGCGGCATGGGCGAGGCCACCGCATACCTCGCCGTCCAGCTCAAGAAAACGCCGGACGAGGCGGCCGAGTTCGCCGCCAAGCTGCAGGACGCGACGCGCACCAGTGAGCGGGACATGCTGGCATTGATGGACGTGATCCAGCGCACGTTCTATCTCGGCGTCGACGATAACAACATGCTGCAGGGCTTCTCGAAGCTGTCGTCCGCGATGGACACGGTCAAGATGAAAGGCCTGGAAGGGGCAAAGGCGTTCGCTCCGTTCCTGGTTATGGCCGATCAAGCCGGCATGAAAGGCGAAGCCGCCGGCAACGCGCTGCGCAAGGTATTTCAGGCCGGGTTCGACGGCAAAAAGATGTCGGACGGTAACGACCTCATCGCCAATGCGGCCAAGACCAACCCGGCGCTGCGCGGCGTCCAACTGGACTTTACCGATGGCAAGGGCGAATTCGGTGGCCTGGACAAGATGTTCGCCCAATTCGACAAGCTGCGCGGCTTGTCCACCGAAACGCGCACCGGCGTTATCAAGGCAATCTTTGGCGACGACGCGGAGACGCTGCAGATTGTCTCGCTGATCGTCGAGAAGGGCGCCGCCGGCTACGCCGAAGTGCAGGCCAAGATGGCTGCACAGGCGTCGCTGCAGGAGCGCGTCAATCGCCAGCTCGGCACGCTGAAGAATCTGTGGGACGCCGCAAGCGGCACCTTTACAAACGCGATGGTCGCCTTCGGCGAGGCGATCGCGCCCGAGCTGAAGGCGGTCACCGAGTGGATCGGCAACGTGTCACAAAGCCTGGGCGCCTGGGGCCGGGAGAACCCTGCCCTTGCCGGCGGGATCATGAAAGTCATCGCCATCGTCGGCGTGCTGCTGATCTCGCTCGGTGGCCTGGCCATCGCGGCGGCCGGCATTCTCGGCCCCTTCGCCATGCTGCGATTCAGCATGACCGCGCTCGGCATGCAAGGCGGCATGGCGATGCGCGTGCTCGGCCTGCTCGCCGGCGCGTTCCGCGCGGCCGGGTCCGCGGCCCTGTTCGTCGGCCGGCTGCTGCTGGCCAACCCGATCGGACTGCTGGTGGCTGGCATCGCCGTCGCCGCCCTGCTGGTCATCCGCTATTGGGAGCCGATCAAGGCCTTTTTCGCCGGCCTGTGGGAACAGATTCGCCAGGCGTTCGCCGGTGGCCTGGGAGGCATCGCGGCACTGATTCTCAACTGGTCGCCGATCGGCCTGTTCTACCAGGCGTTCGCCGGCGTGCTGTCCTGGTTCGGCGTCGAGCTGCCAGCGCGCTTTACCGAGTTCGGCGCCAACATCGTCGCCGGCCTGGTCAATGGCATCACCAGCGCCATCGGCACCGTGACGACCGCGATCGGCAATGTCGCCAACAGCGTGACCGGCTTTTTCCGCGAAAAGCTCGGCATCCATAGCCCGAGCCGTGTTATGGCCGAGCTGGGCGGCAACGTGTCGCAAGGCGCCGCGCTGGGCATCGAAGCCGAGCAAGGGGCCGTAGCGCAAGCAACGCGGGATCTGGCCGCCGTGGCCGTCACGGAATTCCAGCCCGGCAGCTCAACCGGCGCCGGCTTCGCCGTCGTGCGACAGCAAGGGATCGACATGCGACCGGCCGCGATCGCGCGGCCGCAGGGAATCCGCGAGACCGTGACGCCTGGCTCTGGATCGTCCACGGGCGCCGGCATCGCGTCGATTAAGTACGAAATCACCATCAACGGCGCCGGCGCCAGCAACGAAGAACTTGCGCGGGCCGTGCGTGCGGAGATTGAGAAGGTGGAGCGCGAGCGCCAGTCGCGCGGCCTATCTAGACTGTCGGACTAAGGAACCACGATCATGATGATGGCCCTCGGCCAATTCGTGTTCAGCCTGAACACCCTCGCCTATCAAGAGCTGCAGCGCAAGACCGCGTATCGGCATGCCGCCAATCCTCGCGTCGGCGCCCGCGACGCCCGGCAGTTTGTCGGGCCAGGCGACGACAGCATCACGCTTTCTGGCCTGCTGGTGCCGGATTTCAAGGGGTCATTGGCGTCGCTCGACGAGCTGCGCAACATGGGCGAACTCGGCGACGCCTATGCCCTGGTCGACGGGGAAGGCGTTGTCTACGGCGCCTTCGTTATCGAGAACGTGAACGAAGGACAGACCTTTCATACCAAGGAAGGCCGCCCGCGCCGCGTCGAGTTCTCGATTGACCTGGTGCGCGTCGACGACCAGCTCGCGACCGGATCGGGCGCCACCGTCGTTGAGGAATCGGACGAATGAGCATCCAGCATCCGAAGCCGATCTATCGCATCACGCTCGACGGCAAAGACTTGACCAGCTCGATCGCGCCGCGGCTGATCCGCCTCGCGTTGACCGAATGCCGCGGCGAGGATGCCGATACGCTGGACCTGCAGCTGGACGATAGTGACGGCGCGCTGGCGATTCCCAAACGCGGCGCCACGCTTGACGTTGCCTTCGGATGGGAAGCGGACGGCCTGGTCGACAAGGGTTCGTTCAAGATCGACGAGGCGGAGTACTCCGGCACCCCCGACACGATCGCCGTGCGCGCCCGCAGTGCATCGCTGTCAGCTGGCTTAGGAAAGCGCGAGGAAAGGAGCTGGCACGGCAAGACCATCGGCGATATCGTCAGCACCATCGCGAAGTTCCACAAGCTGACACCGAAGGTGGCCGCCGAGCTGGCCAAGGTCGCCATCGCCCATATCGACCAGTCGCAGGAAAGCGATATGTCGTTTCTCACGCGACTGGCCAAGCGCTATGACGCGGTCATGAACGTCAAGGACAGCAACCTGCTGTTTATGCCGATCGGCGCCGGCGTGACGGTCAGCGGCAAGCCGCTGCAGGTGCTGGAAATCACGCGCCGGGCTGGTGACCGCCATCGCTTTCACATCGCCGAGCGCGAGGCCTACGAAGGCGTGCGCGCGTACTGGTACGACAGCAAGACGAAGAAGCGGCATTCGGTCTTGGTCGGAGGCGAGGACAATCGCAATCTCAAGGTGCTGCCGGAGAAATACCCGAGTCGCGCTGAGGCCGAGGCCGCGGCGAAGGCGGAGTACAACCGCGTCAAGCGCGGCCAGGCCACCATGAGCCTTGACCTTGCGCTCGGCATTCCCGAGCTGTTCCCTGAGATGCCGGTGTGGCTGTCGGGATGGAAACCGGAGATTGACGAGACACCGTGGCTGCTGCGCCGCGTGACGCACAACATCAGCAACAGCGGTTTCACGAGCCTATGCGAGTTCGAGATGCGGGACGATCCGAAGGCCGAGCGACATCGCACGCGCATGCGGCGCGGTGGCCAGTGACACCACGAGCCGGGCAAATGCCCGGCTTTTTTCTTGCGTAGTAGACTCCGCCTGCGCTTAGAAAAAACAACCATAGGCGGGGTCCATGACCAATAACAACAACCAACGAATCGGCTTTATTCAATCCTTCCGGGGCATCGCGGCGTTGCTGGTTGTCCTGTATCACGGCAGCTCGGCCATCAGCCCCTATGGCACCGGCACCGGCGACCTGCTGTTCGGCCCTGCCGGCTCTTTTGGCGTGACGCTGTTCTTTATCATCAGCGGTTTCATCATGGCGCACACCACGGTCGGCGCTCGCGTGTCGCCGCAGTACGCCCTTGAATTCTGCGTGCGACGGATGGCCCGAATCTGGCCCGTGCTGGCGATCGCTTCGGTGGCCTTCGTCCTGCTGGCGCGCGTGCCGTTCGGCCAGTTCACGCGCGAGACCGTGCATACACTACTGCATACGCTGGCCTTCGTTCCTGCGGGCGACAGCGCGTCGCCGCAATTCGGCGAGACCTTGCCGTCCGTGAGCTGGACGCTGAACTACGAGGTCTATTTCTACCTGTTCTTCGCCGCCTCGATGCTGTTCGGCTGGTATCGCTGGCTCGCGCTCGCGGCGTGGGCCATGGCCACGCTGATCGCCCTGCCCCTGCTGACGGTCGGAACGTGGACGACCCACAGCCTGCCCGCATACGGCTTCGGCCCTGCCTATGTCCGCATGGCCACGCATCCGCTGATCTGGGAATTTCTCGCCGGCGTCGCGATCGGTCTGCTGTACAACTCCCGCTTCCGCCTCCCCGATCGCTTCCCGGTCGGTCTACTGATGACGCTGTCGGCCGCGATGGTGGCATGGCAGTACAGCGCGCGCTTTAACATCGGCTATGGCGTTACCGAGTGGGGTCTTACGTTGATCCCGCTGGTGGCCGTGTTCGCGCTAGCAAACAAGAGGGCCGAGCTGGCGCAGCCGGCCGGCTTGGTGTACCTGGGCAACATCTCGTTTTCGCTGTACCTGTGGCACCCGCTCGCGCAAACCATCACCGGCTACCCGCTGACGTGGCTCGGCTATGGCGACCGTTGCACGGGCTTCTCTTTCCTGCTGCTGACCACCATCGTTTCGGTCGCGCTCGCCGCACTGTCGTATCACCTGCTCGAGCTCGGTCTGTCTGAGGCGGTGAAAAGATGGGGCCTGGCGCGGGTCCGCCGCCGTGGCCAGCAACTCGCGGCCGAGCCGCGCGGCGCCTCGCCGGCGTAGCAAACTCGCGCGGTCGCGACCACCGCGGCGCCGATCCAACGGCCGGGCATCCGCCCGGCTTTTTCTTATACTTTTCTCGCAACAGGCATTGCAAAGTCTTATATTTGCCTTATAATTGAGTCCATGAACGCGATCAAGTGGACCCACAAGGCAACGAAGCAAGTCGGCAAGCTGGACAAGCCGGTACGCGCCACCATCATCACCGCCGTCGATCAACTGGCCGCGATGCCGAATTGCCAGAATGTGAAAGCGCTGACCAACCACGCCTACGGCTACAGGCTCAGAGTGGGGAACTACCGGGTCATGTTCGATTGGGACGGCGGGGTCAAGATCGTCGAAGTTCAAGAAGTGAGGAAACGCGATGAACGCACCTACTAACATCCAAACGATCATGGGGCCGGACGGGAAACCGGCCTATGTCGTGATCCCCTACGCCGACTACCTGGCGCAGCGCGATCGTGAGAACGACCTGATCCCGCATGAGGTCGTCGGCCGCGTGCTGATTGACGAAGTGAACCCGGCGCGCGCCTGGCGGGAATACCTCGACTTGACGCAGACCGAGGTTGCAAAACGCATGGGAGTAAGCCAGTCCGCCTACGCGCAGCACGAGGCGAGTAGCCGTTTGCGCAAGGCCACGCGTGAGAAAATCGCCGCCGCGCTCGGCATCACGCCGACGCAGCTCGATATTGGTAATTGAGCGGACACGACAGTCCAACCATCAACAAGGAACGGGAAAACCAACAACACCATGACCGCTTACGAGGCAGTGCAAAAGCTGATCGGGATTGCCACCGACGAAAGCATTGGAGAGGACATTCGCCACAGCGCCATCCAGGGACTTGGACACGCTGCATTGTTCGGGGCGAGGGAGGCATTGGTCGGCCTTCTGGACAACGCTGGAACCCCGCGCCTGCGTGGCGCCGCTGCCGTGGCTCTCGGGATGTCTGTTCAGCGCGAGAGCATGTAGACGTCACCGGAGAGAAGCACGAGCCTGGCGGCCCGCCGCATGTTGCCACTACCGCAAAGGAACCACGATGGACTACCAAGACAGCGAAGCCCCGATGACGTTGTACCGCTGCCACCTTCGCAGCGCGCCGGGCATGTGGGCGCAATACGATGGCCATGTCGACGTGTATGCCGACGATCAAGACGAAGTGTTCAGGCTGGCAGTGCGAAAGCTGGCGGCCACCAGTTTCCCGGACCGCCCTAGCTTGTCGTCTTGGCGCCTTGAGGGAATTGAGCGCGTCTAGAAAACCATCGTTTTTAGACATGATTCAACCGGGCCGCCGATGCGGCCCTTTTTTGCATCACAAGTGTCGATATTCCCTGTATAGTTTTCTATGCTCCGAAAACGGTACTCACACCATTTTTAGACATGCACTCGCACACCCTTTCTGGCATCAAACGAACCGTGGAGTCGGCGGCCAAGCGCGGCACCGTATCCAATGGCCCCCTTCCCTTCACCATTTCCGTTCGCGTTCCTCTGTGGCGAATGCGAGCGACGCGCTCGGCGCTGCACGAGTCGCTACCCGCAACAGTTAGGGTGGACCTTCGCCCGCTGTCGTTATGGGGGCACTTCACGCAATGGACCGTCACCGGAGGCAGTCATGGGTAATCCGGCGTTGACTCGAGACCCTGAGCGCGAACGGCGTCGCCCGCAGATCGAGGATGCCGCCCGGCGGCTGCTCGATGCGCTCGACCGCTTTTGCGAGGGCAACGAGGCCCCCGGCTTTGCTGGCCAGGAGAACGGAAAAGGCGAGCCGGTCGGCGACGAAGTCGAAGAACTACGGCACGAGCTGCGCGCGCTTCTGCAATTGCCACGCGCCGAGCTGCGGATGCCCGACGAATTCGAGACCGTATGGTCGTCGCCCGAAGTACAGAACGCCGCGCGCGACTTCGGCTGGCGCGGCGTTGCCGAGGTCGTGTGGCGCAAGGCAATGGAGGGACGCACCACGACGCAGCACAGCTACCGGGGGGAACAAGACCATGAAGATGCGCGTCCGTAAGACCATCTACCTCGGCGCCAGACAGGCCAACAAGGCGCACGCTGCGCAGCTCTCTTCCGGATCGTTCGGCTTCGATATGGCCAATGGTCCAGACCGGACCAACGTCCACGTATTCAAGCCGCACGCGATTGGGCCGAGTTGGGTTGACGCCGCCTTCCTGGACGTAACGCAGGTCGTAGAGCGGGCTCAATTGGCCGCGCGATTCTTGGTGGGCGACTTTTCTGCCATCAAGGACCATCGGCGCCAGCAGCTCGACGAGCTGGTCGACGAGTACCACCGTCGCACTGACGATTTCGACCGGACCATCTGCACAGGCCCGATCGGACCAGACGGCGAACGCCTGCCGGCCAATGCGCGCGAGATGGCAACCATCATGCGCCACGCCAACGCCGTGCTGCAGGACGTGCGCGATCGCGCCAAGCTGCTCGGCTTCACCTGGAAAGAACTACGCGAGGAATTGAGGGCATATGCGCGATCCAGCTGACAGGGCCACGCGGGATATCGTCAGCGGTGGCCTACGCATCGGCTACGCCCGCGTATCGACCGCTGACCAGAATCTGGACCTGCAGCGCGACGCCCTCACCCGCGCCGGCTGCGTGCAAATCTACGAGGAAAAACTAAGCGGCAAGAGCGCGGCCGCGCGGCCCGAGCTGGTCAACGTGCTGCGCGCCCTGCGCGAAGGCGACACGCTGGTCGTCTGGCGCCTCGATCGCCTGGCGCGATCGGTGTCCGACCTGATTCGCATCGTCGAGGAACTGGCCAAGCGCGGCATCGGGTTCGAAAGCCTGAACGAGCGGATAGACACCAGCTCGGCGCAAGGCCGCATGTTCCTGTCGATCATGGGGGCGATGGCGCAATTCCAGCGGGAAATCATCGCGGAGAACACGGCCGCAGGGCTCAAGGCGGCACGCGCACGGGGAAGGATGGGGGGCAGGCCGGCCAAGCTCGATGACCGCGCCTTGCGCGAGATAACGGCCCTGCTGCGCGATCCTGGTATTACGGTGGCCAGCGTTGCCGAGCGATACGGCGTCAGCCGCGCCACGCTCTACAACTCCATCGCCAGGGCTGAGAAAAAGGCGGTGGCCGCCAAGAGTCAGCGCACGCGCCGAAAGGCCGCGTAACAGTGCCCGATGATCTCGAACGAGGTCGGGCTTTCATCGCGCACTACGTCGGCAGTGTAGGCGTCGTTGTCAGCGGTCAGCCGGAGCGAGCCGTCGACCATGTGCTGAACGCGCCGGATTCGTAGCGCGCCACCAAACACCACCAGGAACACCCCGTCGTGCGGCCGCTGTCGGCGGTCGATAAGGACCATCTGTCCGTCCTCGATACCGCCGGCATGCGCGTCCCCTGCTACGCGAAGGATTGCCGCGTCCTCGACCGGCACACCCTCTTGCTGCAGCCACGATCGAGGCATCGTCCACCATGCCTGCTGCAAGGGGTCTGTTGAGCCGGTGGCCATATCGAACAGCGGCAGCTCGACGAACAAATCGTTGCCCTCATCTGCAGCGGGTTCCTCATGGTCGCGCTGTCCGCGGCCGAGCATCAGCCAATCGAGGCTGATGTTTTTTTCCAACGCGAGCTTGATGCATTCGTCTACCGGGATGCTGCCGCGCTTCCTCCAAACCGAAAGAGAGCTGCGCGAGCCACCTAGGTGATCGGCCAGATCCACGTCTTTCGATACGCCTATTACGCTTTTCATTCTGTCGACGATATCGCGAACTAAGGCTTGATTCTGGTCCATTTTTTCGGTTTGAAGTTTGCAAAACGTAGTGCGCAAGCGAACAGAAAGACTTATAATTTACATGTTGTAACACCTTGCTAATCTTTGTTACGAAATGCAAACTCATAAGCCTGCTGGCCGCCCCCGAGTTGACAAAAAGTCAACTGTGAAGCGCGTCCCGATCCCGCTATCCCTGGAAGCCGCGCAGGAGCTGGCCGCCCTTGCGGAAAGGGATCGACGCAGTGTCTCGGGCATGGGCGCAATTATCTATCGCTTGGGATGGGAGACCTACCATCAATCGCAACGAGAAGTTAGCCCCGTCTAATTCTCTTATGCGATTCGTTTAATTCTGGCGGTCCCATATACCACAGGCACGATGTCCAATATCCATTTCCAGTGTCCGCACTGCAGGTCGCGCGCCTCGATTCGCACGAGCGAGGAAATGACGCTCACGATGCGGGAAATAACGTACCAATGCCGCAATCCTGAATGTGGCCATACGTTCGTCGTGACCGCCGAGGTGTCGCGCACGCTGTCGCCTTCGGCGATGCCGAACCCCAACGTGCTGCTCCCCATTTCCGAAGTCGTCAAGGCGCGACTGATGCGCCAGCTCGAATTGCTGCCGGAGGCACCGCAACGATGAACCCCGCTATCGACATCAGCAAGCGCGCGATCGCGCTGCATACCGCGGCCCTCGCCTTCCTTGCTGCCTACGACGGCGAGGAACCGCAGGCCGGTCAGCCGCCCCTACTTCAGCGTTGCGCCGAACACCTGGTCGACACGTTCCTGGTGTCGCTCGATACCGCTATGTCAGCCGCGACGATCGCCCTGGGCGAACGCACCGCGGCGCCGTCCGGCTACTACATCGACTGCGACCTGACGACTAGCTATGTGCTGCACCTGGTCAACGCGCGCACCAGACGCCGCCACGTCATCACCGTAGCCGAGCTGATCGACCACCTGCCCGACTAAGCGCGGCACACCTTCCCGATTGATTCCCGAGCGAACGCCCTCGATCGAGGGCGATGGCTTCGCTCGCCCCTTTTTTGACGAGAAGCGGATAACCGCATGGCCTCAATCCAAGAACTTAAGCAACGCATCGACCTGCACGATCTGGCTGCGCGCCTCGGCCTGCGTCGCGGCCCTGGCGACGATGCGCTCTATCACTCCCCGCACCACGACGACAAACATCCGTCGCTCTCGATCTTCGTCAACCACCCGAGACACGGTACCGGCTGGCGCGACCACAGCGGCGACGAGAACGCGAAAGGCAGCTGCGTCGACCTGGTCTGCTATGTGCTCGGCGTTGACGTGTCCGAGGCGATGCGCTGGCTGCACGACACCTACGCGATCCCGCGCACGCCAGTCGAGCGCGAGGCCGAGCGGCGCGAAAAGACCACCGTCGAGTACATCGGCGAACGGTGCCTGGCCAACCCCAAGCCGGCCCGCGAGTACCTGGTCAACGAGCGCGGCATCAGCGAGGCGGCCGTCGACGCCGCCATTCGCGCCAAGACGATCGGCTACAACGACTACACCAGCGCGAAGAAAGCCGAGGGCACGGTTGGCTATGGCGGGCCTGCCGCGGCGTTCCTGGTGCGCAATGACACCAGCACGGTCGTCGGAGTGGATCTGAGGTATTTCGACCCGGCCAGGAACGGCGACGTCAAGACGCAGAGCCAGGGCGACAAAGACGGCATCGGCTGGACCGCCGTTCCGGCCAAGCTGCGCAGCGCACGCCGTGTCGTGATCGTCGAGAGCGCGATCAACGCGCTATCGGTTGACAGCTGCAACATCCCTGGCACCGCGTCCTACGCGCTGCGTGGCAACGGCAATGCCAGCCTGATCGACTTCTCGTTCCTGCGCGGCAAGTTCGTCGTGATCTGCATGGACAACGACGAGCCGTTCCCCGAAGGCCACACGCTAGCCAACCGGCGTCCCGGCCCCGAGGCGGCGTGGGTGCTGTACGAGCGCCTGACCGCGCTCAACATCGCTTCGATGATCGTCGATCAATCGGACTGGAAGGCGCCTGACAAGGACGGCGACACCATCAACGATGTCAACGACTACCTGCAGGAGTTCGGCGCCGAGAAGCTGGCCAAGGCGCTGATGCGGCTCGAACCCTGGATCATTCCGGGCCTGCCGAGCCGTGAGCTGCGCCGTGGGCGCCCTCGCCTGTGGCTGCCGTTCAATGACGACGCGAAGTACGACCGATATCGCGTCGCACCTGACTTCACCCAGTACGTCGAGGAAAAAGGAGCCGGCGACGGTGAAGGCGACGACGGCGAGGGCACACACCGCCTGATCTATCGCGACTTGTGCGGGTTCCGCATCGCCTCTATCAGCCGCGTGACGATCGCCGGTGCCAAAGCCACCATGACCGGCGACCCCGACACCGACGCTCGCGTGCAGTACGCCGTCACGGTGCAGACGCCGCGCGACGGCGCCGAGCTGCAGCGCGAAGTGATGACCGGCCGCCAGCTGCACAACCTGGACAACTGGCGCCAGTTTGGCCCGATCTTTGAGCCGCGCCGCTTCTCGCGGATGCTGACCATCCTCGAACGGTCGGCCGACCTCGGCGCGCGGCACGCGGCGAACTTCGTCGGCCTGGCCTGGCGCGATGGCCGCCTGATCGTCAACGAAGGGCCGGACTGCTATTTCACCAACCCGGACCAGCAGTGTCCGTATGCAAACCTGACGTTCCCGAGCGGCCACGCGCGTGACGCGCGCACGATCGTCAAGGCCTACCAGCAGACGTTCGGGCGCAACGCCGCCACCATCGCCCTCGTGTGGGCGCTCGGCGGCCATTTGAAAGCCCTGCTCGGCTTCTGGCCGCACCTCAAGATGCAAGCCAACAAGGGCGCTGGCAAATCGACGCTATGCGATCGCCTCTCGCGCTCGCTGGCCTTCACCATGTTCTCTGGGCAGAGCCTGCAGACCGAGTACCGGATTCTCACCACCATCAGCTCGACGAGCCACCCGGTGGGCTGGGAGGAACTGAGCGCGCGCGGCCAGGACATCATCAACAAGGCCGTCGCGATCCTGCAGGAGAGCTACACGCACACCCTGACGAAGCGCGGTACCGAAATGACGCTGTACGTGCCCTCGGCGCCTGTGCTGCTTGCCGGCGAGGACGTGCCGGTCAAGAGCCTGACCGGCAAGCTGGTACAGACCACGCTGCGCGAGCGCGGCGACCTGCTGCCCGCCAACCTGCCCCGCTTCCCCGTGCGTCAGTGGCTCGAATTTCTGACCGATCTCGATCGCATAACGCTGCTCGACAAGTACGAGGAATTGCGTCAGCACTGCCTCAAGTACAGCCGCGTGGACGGCGACGATGACGGCGCCAAGCGCATGGCCGCCAACTACGCGGCGGTGCTGCTGTGCTGGCGCTATCTGTGCGAGTTCGCCGGCCTGGACGTGAGCGAAGGCGGTTTCGGCGCCGACCTGCTGGCCGAAATGAACACGCATATCTCCGAGTCGAGCGGCGATCGCTCGCCCTGGGTGTGGATTCTCGAAACGGTGCTTTCCGAGATCGACTCGCGCAACTACAAGCACCCGTACAAGTTCGAGACCGTCAACGGGAAAGACGTGCTGTACATCCGCGCGCGTCACGTCATGGACCACATCCAGCACGCGCCGAACCTACGCGAGATATGGAACTCCCTGCCCGTCAAATCCGCGAGCGTGTTCAAGCGCCAGCTCGTCGAGCATGGCGTCACGCTCGACGGCGACAAGGAGGTCGAGAAAACCATCTTCACCCGCCGCGTGCAGCACCTTACCCCGCTATGCATGGAAAGCCTGGCGCGATACGGCCTGTCTGTGGCCATCCATTACGACTGAGGGACAACATGGAAACACGCGTGCAATGCGTTGGCTGCAAGCGGTTCAGCCTGCAGCCTCGCCAGGCCGAGGAAGGCAACGAACGTCTGCGCGAATGGGACCGCAGCTATGCGGCGATCGGATGGGGGCGCTGCTCGATGTCGGCGGGCCTCTCGATGCTTTGGTATCCCGCCGACACGCTGCGCTATTGCGACTGGTATCAGGAGCTGGCCGCCGACCTGGTGCAGAAGCGGCGGATCTGGATTGCGACGCAGAAGGAGGCCGCATGACGACAACCGTTCGCATCGAACTGGACCCCGAGAGCATTGCAGTGGCGAAGCCGGGAGACGTGGTCATTCTGAGGCTGGCCAGCGATCCGACACCCGATCTGGTGGACGGCTTTCTGTCGTCAATGCAAGACCTCGCTACACGGTTTCCAGAAGTGAAATTCGTAATCGTGGGGCCGGCCGTGGCCGAGGTGGAGGTGCGTTCCGCCTGCCATGCGGCGACGACGCAGAAGGAGGCCGTATGAAGAACGCCCGCTGCCTGGTGCGCTGCAGCTACTGCAACCATCGGCTGCTGCCCGAGGAAGCGTACTACTACGGGCACAGCTGCGATCGTTGCGAGGAGGTTGCGAACCGCGTTTTGCTCGATGGCGACCGCGCTAGCTTCCGCGATCGGTATTGGTTCTACCGCTGGTATCTGCACTGCGACCCGATCGCCGCCGCTTTCATGGCGCTGGTCGGTCTGCTGCACCGTCGCGAATGAAAACGGGCCGCTTGGCATAGTGCCGGCGGCCCGCTCTCCCCTCCCCTACCCTTGGCCGCTCCCCGCGGCCTTTTTTGCGCCTACTGCGCGCCCCTTTCCTCGCTCTCCACGAAGTTCGACACGGCAAGTGCAAAGGCGCTGGCTCGGCTGATGCCGCGGCGCGTCGCTACTCGATCGAGCCTCTGCAGCAAGTCGGGCGCGATCGTGAGGCTGATTGGCTTCTTTCGGCCGGCCGCCTTGGACTCGACTGCTTGGGGCGCTCTCACCGGCGCTGCGGCAACAGTCGGCACAGGCGTCGGCACCGGCGCGGCCGAGGCTTTGGGCGCAGCGTCCGGCGCGCCCAGGATGAAGTCGTCGATCGAGTTAGGGACGGCGGGCTTTCTCGTGATACCCATGATGCTGGTCCTATATCTATTTGATATTACTTTGGTAGCAGGCTGATATCAGGCGGATAGTTCCATCGCGGCGAAGGTCGCGCGCACCAGGTCGGACATTTCCTTGCAGGCGCGGCCGTCGCGAGGCTTGTACTCATCGACGTGGAGCCCGGCCCCGCTGGCGTGCGCGAATGCCTTGCGGCGGTTCAGGCGTGCCGGCAATAGGTCAATGCCCTGGACCTCGGCTACGGCGGCGGTGGCGTCCGCGTTGTCCCCGCCCTGCGGGTCGGCGGAATTCAGGAACGCCAGGGCGCGGATGTCGCGCAGGGCGCGCGTTTGCTCCAACAGGCCCGCCATGTCATCGAGCGCCCAAAGGTCGAAGGACCGGGGAAGGAACGGAATCAGGACCACGTCTGACACCATTAACGCAGCGCGAAGCGCGCTCGAGTCACGACCGCCGGCGTCGATGATGATGTGGTCGAAGTTCCCGGCCTGCTGCAACACCTGCGTGCGCAGCGTCGCACCATCTTCGTATGCAGCCGCGGCCAGCATCGGCCGCCCCGTTTCTCCGCGCTGCGTCAGCGCGGTCAAGCTCGTCCGCTGCCGGTCCCCATCCACCAACCACACCCGCGACGGCTCGCCGGTCGTGATGCCGAGCGCCAGGTCGACGGCGGTCTGCAGCGCGACGGTGGACTTGCCGACGCCGCCCTTCGTGTTCCCTACCGTGATAATCATGCCTTCCCCTCATATCAGGTTGATATCAATACTTGTCGCTACTATCGTTTTGCCATCGTTTTGATATCACTTCAATGCTAACGTGATGGCAAAGCGATATTGTATGCGCCAGCCACATTGATATCAACTTAACATCGTTTCGATGTTGCCATCATGTTGATATCAAACGACAACGACCGGGATAATTTGCATTGCGAAAGGGTCTGCAACAGCCGCCGGATCGAGAGGGCAGGGCGCTAAATCCCTTGTGGCACAAGGCTTTGCGGGCGATCGGTGACGTCGACGATGGCTGCATGTGGGATCTGGCCAGCTGGCGGCCGTGGCCAGCAGCTCGTCGACCAGGTCGACGTCGCCTGGTGGAGCTGCGATCGAGGCCGCGGCTGCCGGCGGCGCCGGCCGGGCTCGATCCGTTTGCGGGGGATACAGGGAGCCGCGAAAACTTGAGGATTTCCGCCCCTTGGCACGCTAACCCATTGATTTCCGAGGGAATCACCCCCTCGTGGACGGCCTGTTTTCCCTCAAGTAAGGGCCGATTTCCCCTCGCCGCCGACTTTCGCGCCTCGCCCCTCTTATTTCTCTCTCTCTCGTAAATCATTGAAAAGAAAGAAAGAAATAGGGCAGGGAAGGGGGCAGGCATTCCCTCACGCAGCGGGCGGCATCCCCTCGGATTTTTCTGCTGCCTATTTTTTGAGCCTCGACTTTCCCTCGCGCTGGCGGCCGATCTTGAGGGACCACAATCGCCCGCAAAGCCTTGTGGCGCTTGGGTTCCCGGCAGTCGGCCTCGCGCCCCCTCAATCCTCGGGCCGTTCGCGCCTATCCCCCCGACTTCGCTGCCGCCTTCCCGGCCTTCCGTTGATACCGACCAGACCTGCGTCAGCCCCCCGGTGCGCGCATCAATTCGCATCACCTGGCGCGGCCAGAAATTCGCCGGGGCGGCGCGCCAGGCGGCCGATCGCCGGCGCGGGCCTGCGCATCAAAAACGGCGAGCCAAGCGAACCGGGCAGGCGGGGAGGGGCCTGCGATTTTCGACCGGTTGCCGGCCGATGGCCTGCAAAAGTGCGGTTTGCACCACATTGGTGCATCGCCGACGCCTCGCGCGAGCGCAGCGGGCCGCACAGCGCCTCGCGCGCTTGAGCATGTGGGGTAGGGTATGGATTGGCTGGAAAATCGAATGGCGGGCCGCTACGCGTGCCGTGGTGGCATTCTCGAGCTAGGGCCTTCGCCCCCTTCATTGCAAGCGGGGCCGAAGGCCTGTGCTCACCGCGGGTCGTGCGCGTTGCCGTTGCTCTGAGAGCCGAGGCCGATGCGGTCAGACGGTGCGGAGCTGGCCAGCTGCAGAGCGTGTGAGAGCTGCAGGACGTTGCAGCATGAGGGCCGCGCCATCGTGCGCGGCCTTCGTCTATCTGGATAAGGTTTTGCGTCAAGTGTCGCGCCGCAGGCGCGCACTTGTTGCCCCCCTCACGGGGGCGAGCGCCGGAGGCGCGGGGGTGGGGTTATAGGGCGGTTGTCT
The DNA here is from genome assembly GCF_021213615.1 of Cupriavidus sp. UGS-1. Lineage (NCBI taxonomy): Bacteria > Pseudomonadati > Pseudomonadota > Betaproteobacteria > Burkholderiales > Burkholderiaceae > Cupriavidus > Cupriavidus sp. UGS-1. Next base: position 21,784 of record NZ_JAJQJF010000028.1, read on the forward strand.
CGCGCGAGCGGTTTTTAGGAATATTTGTAAACCGTTTTTAGAAGGCTGGAAGCCGCGCCAGCATTGGCTTTGCGGGGAGTTTGTCTGACAAAAAGCCGGTTAGCCTGTACAAAAAGCCGGTCAGTCTGACACTTGTGGATAACTCGGCCTGGGTTATCCACAATTCTGACATCGCCAACCCGTTGACAGAATAGCCCTATTCTGACAGCATCCCTTCCGTGTCAGACTAACCGGGAATTTGTCAGAGATGAACCGCAAGCTCGCGATCGAGGATGCCGAATCGCCGTTGCCAGAGCGCCAAGTCAACATGGCGAACCAGCTCATCCGTGCCGCCCAAGGCCTAAAGCTCAACGAGAAGCGCTTGATATCGTGCGCCATCGCTAAGTGCGACTCTGTCACGCGCCGCCGGCTCACAGAGGCCGTTACTCTCGGTCCCGATGGACACGCGGCAGGATGGACCGTTCGCCTGGCCGTGCGGGACTTCATTGAGTCGTTCCCCTCGCTGAACGAAAAGAGCGCGTATGCCGACCTGGAGCAAGCGGCACGGTCCATCTATGAGCGATCCATCCGCGTACAGGTTGAAACGCGCCGCGGCCCGAAGCTGCGCGAGTATCGGTGGACCTCGGAGAACCAATACCACTACGGCGAAGGATGGGTAGAGATTCATTTCACCGGGCAGGTCGCCCCTTTCCTGCTCGGCATCGAAGGGGAGTTCACGAAATACAAGCTCAAGCATGCGGCAGACCTACGGTCGGTCTATTCCTGGCGTCTGCTGGAAATGTTCGCGCAGTACCGGAACACCGGCCTTGTCCGCATCGGCTTCGACGACTTCTGCCATGCAATGGAAGCCCCGCCGAGCTGCGTCAAGGACTTCGCGCAGCTGCGCCGCAGGATCATCGAGCCGGCCGTTGCCGAGCTGACCGGAAAGGACGGTCTGCAGATCGAATGGAAGGCCGTAAAGCAAGGCGGCCGTAAGGTGACTGGCCTCGAATTCAAGTTCGAGCCGAACCCGCAATTGTTCCTTCTCTGACGCCATTACGGGCGCGTCAGACTAACCGGGAAGATGTCAGAATTCGGACGCCGTCCCTCGACGTCCGATTCTCTTACCCCGGCGAAAGGGCTTTGGCTGCGGTATGTAAGGCCTGTCATCCCTTGCCCGCTTCCTTCTCGCCCTTTCCACGCTACGCGCTTGGCGCTTCGCCTCCAGCTGCCGGGCGCGCAGGCGGCACACCAGCCAATAGAGTAGGGCGGCCGATATCGGCCACGTCAGCAGCGCGCACACCCTCGCCACAATCCACCAGCTCACCACCAGGACGTGCCAAAGGTCGCGCACCAGCTCGGCCAGGCCGGCGACCAGGTCGCGATATCCCTCGGCCCTGAATGGCGCGAGGGCGGTCGCGACAAAGACGATCCGCCCGATGCGTCGCCGCCTCATGCCGCCGCCTTCGCGGTCGGGATGACGTAAGGCTCGAACCTGACCACTTCCTCGCCCAGCATGTCGTTCAACGTGCGGAACCGCTCTTGCAGCGGCATGACCTCGTTTCGCCCGTAGACGGTGGCCGCCACCTCGGGCGAGCCGAAGCCGCCGGCATGGTTCGGCACGATGCCCAACAGCTGAGGCGGCACGCGATGCGCCGCCAGCAGGTCGTCGCGCGTCACGTTCTTGATGTTGAAAAACTCATCCTTGGCAGCGACCTCGGACACCGGAATCAGCTGGATGCCGTCTTTCTTGCCACCAGGCGCGTAGAAGAACAGGTTGCGGAAGTTGCCCGGCCCCTTGCTGTTCTTCAAGGCCTCGCGCATCGCATTGACATCGGCCTCGTTCTGCGCGGCGTCCGTCACGTACAGGATGAACCCGGCATGACTGCCGTTCTGGTAATACTTGCGCCGGAACAGCGTGGCCGACTCATTCAACCAGGCCGAGTGCAGCGCGCCCAGGTACTGCGGCAGGCCATAGATTTCCTGGTTGATGTCGTGTTCCATCAGGTGCAGCAGGGCGCCCGCCTTGAACTCGTGCTTATCGTTCCAGCCGTTGACGTACACATAGGCCGACACGTCCGACACGCGCCTGCGCACGTACTTGGCCATCGCCGGCTTCAATTGCATGATCTGGCCCAGGCGATTACTGATGATCTCGGGGTAGCAATTGCCGAAGGTCAGATAGTCGAGCGCCAGGCGGCCAAAGGCCTCCCGCGAGAGCCACTTATGCGGAATGAACGTCGACGCGAGGACGTCCCGCTTGAAATACAACGCCGACGCATGGTGCGTGCTTGCCCGGAACGACTTGGCCAGCCCTGACCAGCTGACAGGCGGCTCGTACCATTCGCCCGCATTCCACGCCTGGCAGTAGTCGAGGATTTCGGCCCGATCGAGGACCGGCATCGGATCGCCGAAGGTAAAGGCCTCGACGCGGCTCGGCGTGGAAGCCGCTGCCGGCGCGGGCATTTCTGCGTAGGCCTGGCGCGTTGCCTGGCTAGTCTGCTCTGTGGTCATCCGTAAATCTCCAAGATTGGTGCGTTAGAGCCCGTGGCGCCCTCGATAGGTTCATTGCTGATGGCGTGCAACGTGGCCCAGGCGAGGTCGGCGTGGCCGACTTCCTCGCTGCGCGCGGCCTCGAACGTGACCTGTCGGCCGCTGGCCGTCAGAGTCTTGCGGATGGCCAGAAACGACTGCGGCAGGTCGGTCCAGCCGGCGTCCCATTCGAGGCGCCCGTTGCTGATGACCGACAGGCCTTTGAGAACGAGGCGCACTTTCACGTCCGCCGAATACTGGAATCCCTGCACGCGCGGGAAAAACTTCTGGACCAGCTGGTAGACGCCCTGGCCGATGCCGGTCATGTCGATGCCGATGTACTGCACGTTGTAGCGGTCCATCATCTTTCGGATCGCCTCGGCTTGCGCCTCGAAGTCCATGCCTCGCCATTGATGCCGCTCGGCGACGCGGAACTTGCCGCCAGGCACGCGCGGCGGAATGACGACTACGCAGCCGGCCGAGTCGCCACCGCCGCCGTTCGGGTCATAACCGATCCACGCCGGCTGATTGCCGAAGGGGCGCGCTGCGAACGGCTTGTAGTCGCTGCCCCATTCTTCCCAGGTATCGACGCCGCACCGCTGCAGGTCCGAGAACTTGAAAATGCTGGCCGTATCGTCGATGAACATGCACATCAGCAAGTTCTCGAATTCCTCGGCGCTGTATTCCTGGCGCAGCTCATCGAGGTCGAACAAGTCGCACCCGCCGGCCACCGCATCCTCGACGGTCACGATCTGGCGCCACTGGCCGTCCTCGCATCGCCGGCCGCGTGCGAGCGCGGCATGCGAAACGTCTAGCTTGATGTGATCGCCCTTTGCGCGGCCGCGGTTGTAGTGGCTTCCGGTCCAGAAGCTGTAGGCCTCATGCGTCGTGCTCGATGGCGTCGAGAAATACGTCTTGCGCCATTTCTTGTGCATGGCCATGCCCGAGGCGACCTTGTTCAGCTCTCGGAACTTGTGGACCCAAAAATATTCGTCGAAGTAGAAGTTGCCGTGGTAGCTCTGCGCGGTGCGCGCATTCGTGCCGAGGAAATAGAGCGTGGCTCCGTTGGCTAGCTCGATATGCTCGCCGGCCAGCTCGACGTCTGCAGCCTCGTGCGCAAACTGCGTGATGTACTGGCGGAACACGTTGGCCTGCGCGCGGCTGGCCGATAGAAATATCTGGTTGCGGCCGGTTTCGATCGCGTCGACCAGCGCCTCGCGGGCGAAGTACCACGTGGCGCCGATCTGGCGTGACTTCAGGATGTTGCGCGTTCGGCTGTCGCCGTTCCGGTACCACACCTTCTGATAGTCGAACAGCGAATCGCGGAAGGCCTGGACGATTTTCTCGGCCTGCTCGTCATCGAATGCGTTGCGCTTCGGCTTCTTTTTCGGCCCCGCGTTGCGCGCGGCGATGTTGGGATTCAGGTCGCTTTCCTTCCCGGTCTCGCCGTACTTCGTGATGCGAGCGATTCGCTCCATCTGGCGGCCGAGCAAGTCGATTTCCTTGTAGTCGGCGCCGTCCTTCTTGTCCTTGCACACCAGGCGGATCATCCGCGCCTCGATGGTGCCCTCGACTCGCTCAAGCGGTGTGGCCCTATCCCATCCGTCGCGCTGTTTCCATGACTCGACCGTCTCGCGTTTGATGCCGAGATGGCGGGCGATGGACGACACGCGCCAGCCCTGCCAGTACAGGCTACGGGCGACTTTGCGAGGGTCGATGTCTACGTCGACGGTCCTTTCGTCGACGGCAATGGTTTCGAGCATGCCGCCAGCGTATTGCGCCGCGCGCGCGCGAGTCAGCAACGTCTGACTGTCACAGAGGCCATGACAGCCGCCGCAAATTGAACGCGCGAGCCCATCTCGCGATGATGGATACACCCCGAAACCGCTCGGACCTTTGCCCCTATCTGGACCTTTGGAGATCCATCACATGACGAAGCAAAAGAAGCTCGCTGTCGTTTCGCTGCTGGCCATTGCCATCACCCTGGCGATCGTGGCGCTGGCGCTGCCGACGCACGCGCACGCCGCTGTCGCGGCCGCTGCCATCCTGCCGGCCTTCACCGCCGACAACATCACGCAGGCGCTGACGCTCGGCGGCGCGATCGGTCTGGCCGGCACGGTGGCCAGCACCGGCGCAGAAAAACACGCGGAGAGCAAGTGGTTCCGCATCGCCACCGAAGGCGCCACCACGGATGACCGCACGATTACGCGCGAGTGGATCGAGCAAATGGCCGCCAGCTATGACCCGAAGGTCTACGGCGCCCGCATCAATCTCGAACACTTCCGCGGCATCCTGCCCGACGGTCCGTTCAAGGCCTATGGCGACGTGCTGGCACTGAAAGCGGAGAAAGGCGAGGACGGCAAGGTCGCGCTGTACGCGAAGATTTCGCCGACCGATGACCTGGTCAAGATGACCAAGGCGCGCCAGAAGGTCTACACCAGCTGCGAAATCGACACCGAGTTCGCCGACACGGGCAAGGCCTATCTCGTTGGCCTCGCCGTGACCGACAGCCCCGCGAGCCTCGGCACCGAGATGCTGGCTTTCTCGGCCACCGACCAAGGAAAGAATGTGCTTGCCGGCCGCAAGCTGCGCCCGGAGAACCTGTTCACGGCCGCAGTCGAGGTCGACATCGAGCTGGAAGCCGAGGCCGCGCCGTCGCCGATCAAGTCGCTGTTCTCCAACGTATCGGCGCTGCTGCGCAAGTCGAAAGGCACCACCGACGCCAACTTCTCTGAGGTCGTGAAGTCGGTGGAGCTGCTGGCTTCGCACGCCAAGGATCTGACCGACACCGTCGAAAAGCTGACCGCCGACAACGCCGCGCTCGTGCAGCGCATGGACGCCAACGAGAAGGCGCATAGCGAGCTGGTCGCGAAGCTGTCGGCCGAGCCGAGCGGCAAGGCCCGCCCGGTGTCGCCCGGTGGCACCGGCCATGTCGAAACCGACTGCTAAGGCAGGCCCCTACCGATCCCCATAGCGCCTTTCCTTCACCGTCCCCGGAGATTTACCCCCATGCGCAACGATACTCGCCAGAAGTTCAGTCAATACGTCGCCACGCTGCGCCAGCTCAATGGCGTTGGCCCGGATGTGCATCAGTTCGCCGTCGCGCCGGCGGTACAGCAGAAGCTCGAAACCCGCACGCAAGAGTCGAGCGCCTTCCTGCAGAGCATCAACATCATAGGTGTCGATCAGCAGGCCGGCGAGAAAATCGGCCTCGGCGTTGGCTCGCCGGTATCGAGCACCACCGACACCGAAGCCAAGGAACGCCAGACCACCGATCCGACCGGCCTCGATGGCGTCGGCTATCTCTGCACGCAGACCAACTTCGACACGCACCTGAAGTACGCCAAGCTGGACGCCTGGTCGCACTTCGACGATTTCCAGACGCGCATTCGCGACCTGCTGGTGCAGCGCCGTGCGCTGGACCGCATGCTGATCGGCTTCAACGGCAAGACCCGCGCTGCCAATTCCGACCGCGCGACCAACCCGCTGCTGCAGGACGTCAACATCGGCTGGCTGGAGAAGTACCGCCAGCACGCCGCGGCGCGCGTGCTCAAGGAAGGCACCAAGTCGGCCGGCAAGATTCTGATCGGCGCCGGCGGCGACTACGCGAACCTCGACGCCCTGGTCATGGATGCCGTGGCCGGCATGATCGAGCCCTGGTACCGCCGCGATACGAAGCTGGTCGCGATCCTCGGCGACGACCTGCTGCATGACAAGTATTTCCCGCTGGTCAATAAGGACCAAGCGCCGACCGAGCAACTGGCAACCGACCTCATCATCAGCCAGAAGCGCGTCGGCGGTAAGCAAGCCGTCGCAGCGGCCGGCTTCCCGACGACCTCGATCCTGATTACGCGGCTGGACAACCTGTCGATCTATTGGCAACGCGGCTCGATGCGTCGTTCGATCATCGACAACCCGAAACGTGACCGCATCGAGAACTTCGAGTCGAGCAACGAAGCCTATGTGGTCGAGGACTTCGGCGCGGGCTGCTTGATCGACAACATCGAGTTCGTGGCGCCGGCAGGAGCGTAAGCATGACGACCCTCGCCCGCCGACACTTCGCGCGCGTCATGGCCGCGCAGCAGGCCGCCAAGGTCGAACAGGGCGCGCCGATGGAAGGCGCCACGCAATACGAGCTGATGCTCGTGAAGCTGGCCGCCGACCGCCGGCGCCTCAAGGACGTGCAGTCCAACGAGCGCAAGGCCGAGGTCAAGCGCGAGGTGCTGCCCGAGTACGCCGACTACGTGGCTGGCGTGCTCGAAGGCGGGCGAGGCGCGCAAGACGATGTCCTGGTCACCGTCATGGTGTGGCGCATCGACGTGGGCAACTTCGCCGGCGCCCTGGCGATCGCCCGCTATGCCCTCACGCATGGTCTGACGATGCCCGACCAGTTCGACCGCTCTCTGGCGGTCGTGCTGGCCGAGGAAATCGCCGATGCCGCTCTGGCCGAGCTGCAGGCCGGCCGGCCTTTCTCGGCCGAGCTGCTGGCGCAAGCCGGCGAGCTGACCGACTCGCACGACATGCCCGACCAGGTGCGCGCGAAGCTGGCCAAGGCCTACGGCTACGCGCTCATCACTGGCGAGCCGCTGACGCGCGACACGCGCTGGCGCTACACCGCCGCGATCAATGCCTTCCGGCGCGCGCAGCAGCTGAACGCTCGCGCCGGCGTCAAGCAAGTCGGCGACCGCACCGAGAAGCAACTGGCCGAGTTCGATGCCGCCCAAGGGATCGCATCGACCACCGAGCAACCGAACCCGGCCGGCGGCGACAACGCCGCTGACCAGTAAAGAGCCCCTCCGGCATGGCGGCGCCGGCTGACGATCGCAACACCTGACGGCTTACGCGATCCGACGCCGGCCCACCGCCATCTACCCATTTCCACGCCATGAGCTTTATCGCCACCGCCCCCGACACCGTGCCGGACGCGCCACCAGGCGCCGCGACCATTCGGAACGATGGCTGGTTCCCGGACATCGACATGGCCAAGGCGCGCGAGGCGCTACGGCTGGACGGCACCGTGACGAACGAGCGCCTGCGCCGGGCGCTGGTCGACGCCATGTTCAGCGTCAATAGCGACCTGAAAGGCTGGCAGGTCCAGCAGAAGGCAGCGGGCCATTCCGACCTCGCCGCGGTGCCGGCGATGCAGCTCGACGGCGTAAGCGTGAACGTGTCGCGCTATCAGACGGCGGTCTACTGCCTGGCGCGCGCCAGCGTCACCGAGCGCTACCGCAGTTTCGACAGCACCAAGAGCGGCCACGGCGCCGCCGACGAGCTGGACTGCACCATTGACGACGATCGCCGCGACGCGCGCTTCGCGGTGCGCGACATCCTCGGCGTCACGCATGTGACCGTCGAGCTGCTGTGATGCGCGTGCGAGCCCGCCAGGGCGACACCGTCGACCTGCTGGTGTTCCGGCACTTCGGCCGCACGCGCGGCCTGGTGGAAACCGTGCTTGAAATGAACCCCGGCTTGGCCGACCTCGGCCCGATCCTGCCGATCGGCACCGAGGTCGAGCTGCCGAGCGCGCCGGCCGACCAACCCACGAAACCCCTCTTGCAACTGTTCGACTGAGGACACCCACATGGCAGAACCCGGCACCACCACCGCCGCCGCGGCCGCCTCGACGATCGTCGGACTGGCCAGCCTGTTCCCCGGCATCGACGGCAATGCCCTGATCGGTGCCTTCGCCGGCGCTGTCCTGGTCGTCGTCACGTCCAAGGACTTGAGCCTCGGCAAGCGCTTCGCCTACCTGGTGATTTCGCTGGTCGTCGGCTACCTCGGCGCGCCCGAAATCGTCAATCAGACGCCGATTGCCTCGACCGGCGTCGCGGCATTCTTCGCCGCGGCCCTGGCGATCGCCGTCGCCCTGCAGCTGATCGAGCGAGTCAAGACGCTGGACCTGCGCGGCTTCAAGAAAGGGGGATGACCGTGACTGCGCTCTCGATCCTCGCCTTCACCGCCTACCTGGTGGCGGCCCTGTTCCTGCTGGCCTATCGCAAGAACGGCGCCCGACACCGCCACGCCGTTTCCTGGCTCGCCTGGTTACTGCTGGTCGTGCTCGGGGGCTCGGCGATCGAGCTGGCGCTGTCTGGCCGGCCGGCGTCGCCGTTTGATGCTGGCCGCGCCGTCCTGCTTTGCCTGTTCGTCTGTGCCACGCGCGGCAACGTCGCGCGGCTGCTGCGGAGCTGACCCCATGATCCTGAGAAAAGATATGCACGGCGAGGAAGTCGCCCTATTGCAGCGCCGTCTGGCGCGCGCCGGCTACCCGGTCGAGGACACGCACGTCTACGACGATGCCACCGAACGCGCCGTGATGGCGCTGCAGCAGGCCGGCGGACTTGTCGTCGACGGCATCTACGGGCCGAAGTCGCAAATGGCGCTGCTCGGCGCACGCCAGCCCAAGCACCTGTCCGATGCCGACCTGATCGCGGCGGCAGACAAGCTCGGCGTGCCGGTCTACAAGGTGCGCGCCGTCAACGAGGTCGAATCGAACGGCCTTGGATTCCTGCCCGATGGGCGGCCCAAGATTCTGTTCGAGCGGCACGTCTTCTGGAAGCGCCTCAAGGCGCATGGCATCGACCCGGCTCCGTTCGCCGCCAAGCATCCCAAGATCGTTTCGCAGCAGACCGGCGGCTATCAGGGCGGCGCGTCCGAGTACATCCGCCTGGCGGCAGCCGAGGCGATCCATCCGGTCGCCGCGCGTGAGGCTGCGAGCTGGGGCGCCTACCAAATCATGGGCTACCACTGGAAGGCGATGGGGTATCCGTCGCTGGTTGACTTCGTCGTGCGCATGGAAACGAGCGAAGCCGAACACCTGGACGCCTTCGTGCGGTACATGCTTCATGTCGATCCCTCTCTGGTGGCCGCGCTCAAGGCGGGCAAGTATCAAGCCTTCGCCAAGGGCTTCAACGGCCCTGGCTACGCGGCGAACCTGTACGACGTCAAGCTCGCGCGCGCAGCTGACCGGTACCGGGCGTTCGACAAGGCCAGTCAGGCCGGCGGGTCAGCGGAACAGGCCGAGGCGGTGGCCGCATGAGCCGAACGCTCGCCCTCTTTCTCGCGGTCGTCCTGGTCGTACTCGGCATCGCCGGTACCGGCGCCTGGCTGACCGACCGCTACAAGGACGCCAACAAGCGCGCCGCCGATGCGGAGAGAACGGTGGCATCCCTGCGCAGCCAGCTCGACAGCGCGGAGGGCAGCGTCATTACCGTCACCAAGTACGTCGATCGCGTCCGCACCGTCGAGGTCAAGGGCGCAACCATCATCAAGGAAATCCCGCGCTATGTCCCTGCTCAAGCTGATGCCGCTTGCACTGTCCCTGTCGGCTTTGTGCGCCTGCACGACGCCGCCGCCGCCGGCGCAGTGCTCGGTCATGATCCCGGAAGCGTTGATGCGGCCCCCTCGGGCGTTGCGCTCTCTGCCGTCGCCGAAACCGTCGCCGGCAACTACACCGACAGTCACGCCAACGCCGAGCAAATGACGTCGCTACAGGAGGCATTGCGCAAGCAAGGCGTGCGCATCATCGCGGAACCTGCACCATGAAAAAGCCCGATAGCCTGCGCGCGGCGCTGACGGCGGCCGCGCCGTCGCTCAAGAACGACCCGGACAAGCTGCTGGTGTTCGCCGACGAGGGCAGCGTCATCGCCGTGCCTGGTGCATCCCTTTCGTTCGAGTACCGCTATACCCTGCATGCGATCCTGCTCGACTTCGCGGGCGACGCCGACGTTATCTTCGCGGCCATCGTCGAATGGGTCTGGATGAATCAACGCGAGCTGATCGCCAACCGCGACCGGCACAAGGACGGCATTACGTTCGACGTGGATCTGTTGGGCAACGCGACGTGCGATCTGTCCATCAAACTGAAGCTGACCGAGCGTGTCATTGCACGGCGCGATGACGCCGGCCAGCTGGGCGCCGAAGCGAAGCCCGAGCCGACGCCGTCGGAATGGGAAAAGACCGGGCTCGCCGGTTAAACGATGGACGACGACCTGCAGGCCATCGAGCAATGGGGCGCGGCGCTGCTGGCGCGCATGACGCGCTCCGAGCGGCGGGCGGCACTACTCGAAATCGGCCGCGAGCTGCGGCGCAGTCAACAGGCGCGTATTGCTGGCCAGCAGAACCCGGACGGATCGGCCTACGCCCCGCGCAAGGCCCGCGCGGCGCTCAACAAGGGCGCCCGCGACAAGGCGGGACGCATCAAGCGTGAGGCGATGTTCCGCAAGCTGCGGACCGCCCGCTTTCTCAAGGTCGAGGTTACAGACGAAGGTCTGGCAGTCGGGTTCTCTGGCCGCGGCGCCTACGTCGCGCGTGTCCACCAGGAGGGCCGGACCGAGCGCGTCGCACGCGACGGCCCGGAATACACCTACCCCGAACGCAAGCTGCTTGGCTTCACCAAAGCCGAGCGCGAAATGATCCGCGACCGGATGGTCACTCACCTGGTCAAATAGCGCCGGCCGTCAAGCCGACAGGCGCTCACTGGCCAGCGCGTGATAGTGATCGTTCAGCTCACTGCCGATCCACCGCAAGCCGGCCTCTTTCGCGGCCACTAGGAACGTCCCCGACCCCGCGAATGGATCGCAAACCACGCCGCCGGCCGGCACGAGGCGCACTAGCTCGCGCGCAATCTCGATCGGCTTTTCGGTGAGGTGCTTCTTCTCGCCGAGCCGCACCGGAAACACACCAGGCAGATACGCCGGTGCGCTGCCCACATCGCCCTTGCTTGCCCATACGATGAACTCGGCCTGTTGCGCCATGCCGCCCTTGCGCGGGCGCGTGCGCCCTGGCGTCTTGTCCCATACCGCGATGCCTCGCCAGGTGAAGCCGGCAATCTGGACCGCATCGGTCAACGCAGGCAGCTGGCGCCAGTCGATGAACGACACCACCAAGCCGCCCGGCTTGATCGCCCTGTGGGCAGCGGACAGCCAGGATAGGCACCAGAACGTCCACGATCGCTGATCCATGCACTCGCCCCCGAAATCTTTGTACAGGCCTTGCGAGTACGAATTGAGGTACTTCTTGCTGGTCGATCTTGTGCGTTGCGCGAGGTGCAGGCCGCCCGATGAATACGGCGGATCGGTCAGCAGCATATCGACCGACGCGGCCGGAAGGCTTCGCACCAGGTCGAGCGCATCCATCTGGTGAAGCTGACAAAGGGGCAGCGCAGCCGCTGCAGCCGGTGGCGTTGAGGGACTTCTTTTCACGGTCTGGTATTCGATTCGTTGCGGTTTTCCGGGCCGCGGCTGCGGCCTTGCAAGCATTGTCGGCACGCCGTGCGCTCGCATGGCGCGCAATCGCCTGTCGTCGCGGCCATGACAGCCGCAACTGCGTGCTTCGCACGCGCGTGGCCGGCACCATGACTGCATGGATGCCAACGAAATCAAACGCCTGATCCTGAACCTGCTGCGCGAGGCAGAAGTCATTGCCGTCGATCACCGCGCGGGCAAATGCCGCGTCGCCACCGGCGAGCTGCAATCGAACTGGGTTCGATGGTTCACCCTCACCGCCGGCGATACCGTCGATTGGCACCCGGTCACGCTCGGCGAACAAGGCTTGCTGCTGTGTGTCGGTGGCGATCCAGCGCAAGGAGTGTTCCTGCGCGGCATCTACTCGGACGACAACCCGGCGCCGAGCGACCTCCCGAGCCTGCACACCTGCCACTACCCGGACGGCGCGGTCGTTCAGTACGACCACGAAACGCATGCCCTGGACGCGACCCTGCCCGATGGCGGCACGGTCAATATCGTCTCGCCGCAGGCCGTGACGGTCAAAACCACCGATGCGCTGATCGAGGCGGAAACCTGGACGGTCAAGACTGGCCAGGGCACCGTCGACGGCCCGTTGACCGTCAAGGGACCGTTCAAGTTCGAGGCCGGCATGAGCGGCAAGGGCGGCGACGGCGGCAAGGCGGTCGTGATCGACGGCGGCGCTGACTTCACGCAGGACGTGACGGCCGCCGGCAAGAGCGTCGCCGGCCACGACCACACCGAAACGGGCTCGGTCACGAGCAAGCCGCGATGATCGGAATGAACGCCATCACCGGGCGCGCTGTGTCCGGCCTCGCCCATCTCTACCAGTCGATCGCCAAGATTTTGACGACGCCGCTCGGCTCACGCCTGGCGCGCCGCAACTTCGGCGCCGAGCTGTTCGAGCTGATCGACGCGCCGCTGAACAGCGTCACGATCCCGCGCCTGTATTCCGCCGCGGCCACCGCCTTGATGCGTTGGGAGCCGCGCTTGCGCCTCACGCGCGTGCGTCTGAGCCTGGACGATCTGTCTGGTGCGCCGGTACTCGACATCGAGGGATACACCACCGAAACCGGCGAGCGCGTCGACACGCGCGTGGTTCTGGCTCGCAGGAGCGCGCAATGAGCGTCATCGACCTGTCGCAATTGCCGTTCCCTGGCGTCGTCGAGACGATCGACTACGAAGAAATCTACGCGCGGCGCAAAGCGCGGTTGATTTCCCTCTTCCCGGCCGACCAGCGAGCCGAAGTCGCGGCCACGCTCGAACTCGAGTCCGAGCCGCTGGCGGTCGCGCTGCAGGAAAACGTCTACGAAGAGATCGTCTTGCGTCAGCGCGTCAACGATGCTGCGCGTGCCGTCATGCTGGCCTATGCGAAAGGTGCCGATCTGGACCAGCTCGCCGCCAACTTCAAGGTCAAGCGCCTGGTCATCACGCCCGAGGACACGACCACCGTGCCGCCAACGCCGGCCGTGATGGAATCGGACGAATCGCTTCGCGAGCGCGCACAACAGGCGTGGGAGGGTCTTTCGGTGGCCGGTCCGCGCAACGCCTACATCTTTCATGCGCGCTCCGCTGACGGGCGCGTCGCGGATGCTACCGCCATCAGCCCCGCGCCTTGTGAGGTCGTGGTGACCGTGCTGGGCGTCGATGGCGATGGCAGCGTTGGCGACGACGTGCTTGCCAAGGTGCGCGCCAAAGTCAACGACGAGGACATCCGCCCGGTAGGCGATCGCGTGACCGAGCAATCAGCCAAGATCGTCAACTACGCCATCGACGCCACGCTCTACCTGTCGTCCTCCGGCCCCGAGGCCGAACCGATCATGGCAGCTGCGGCCGCCCGCGCGGAGGCCTACCGCAAGGCACAACGACGCCTTGGCCGCGATATCAACCGCTCCGCGATCATGGCGGCGCTGCATGTTGAAGGCGTCACGCGCGTCGACCTGCACTCGCCCGCGGTGGACATTGAGCTGGACGAGACACAGGCCGGCCATTGCACCGGCGTGACTATCGTGAACGGGGGCGTGCGTGACTAGCTTGCTGCCGCCGAACGCGACCCCGCTCGAACGCAATCTGGCCACCGTTGGCGCCGAGGCGATCGCCGGCGTGCCGGTGCCGCTGCGCGACCTGTGGAACCCGGCAACGTGCCCGCCGGCGTTGCTGCCTTTCCTCGCCTGGGCCTT
>NZ_JAJQJF010000029.1:0-33029 GCF_021213615.1 Cupriavidus sp. UGS-1
GGCCGCGCGCGGCCGCACGCCGCGCCGCCAGCGCGGCCTCTTCGGGCGTGCCGGACAGATCGGCGGAGAAGGGAACGGTGTCGGGCGCGGCGCCGCCTTGCCAACGGCGCATCGCCTGTTCGCGCGCGATCGCGCTCGGTGCGATCTCGTTGGATTCGACGGCCCGTGCGCGCAGATAGCCGCCGGCGCTCAGGCTGCGCTTGGTGCCGGCGTTGGTGCCGGCGTTGGTGCAGGCGTTGGTGCCCGCGTTGCCGGTGTCGGCGTTTGCGTCGGGGCTGGCGTGGGTGCCGGTATCCGTGCCGGCATCGCGGCCGGCATGCTGCGGCCCGGCCTCGCGCCGGGCGTCTTCGGGAAGTTCGGGATGGTCGGCGTCAGGCGCGGGTGCCATGCAGACAGACCCAGCCTTCGTCGCTGCGCCAGACGCTCAGCGGCAGCCACGGCGCGTAGGCGGCGGCGACCTCGTCGGCCTGCCGTTCGAGCACGCCGGACAGCACCAGCCGGCCCCCCGGCCGTACGCGCGCGCTCAGCATCGCGGCCATCAGCTTCAGCGGGTTGGACAGGATATTGGCGACCACCAGGTCATGGGTCGCGGTGCCGGTGGAGGCAGCCAGTGCCGCGGCCTCGTCCGGCAGCGCGAAGGTCGCGCTGACGCGGTTGCGCTCGGCGTTGTAGCGCGAGGCCTCGACGGCGTTCGGATCGATATCGACGCCCAGCGTGTCGCCGGCGCCGAGCTTCCTGGCGACGATGGCCAGGATGCCGGAGCCGCAGCCATAGTCGAGCACGGTCTCGCCCGGCCTGAGGTTCTGCTCCAGCCACTGCATGCACAGCCGCGTGGTCGGATGGCTGCCGGTACCGAAGGCGAGGCCCGGATCGAGCTCCAGCACGACGGCGTCGGGGTCGGGCGCATCGTGCCAGGACGGCACCACCCAGATGCGCTCGCCGATCCGGATCGGTTCGAACTGCGACTGCGTCAGCCGCACCCAGTCCTGGTCCTCGACGCTGCGCACGACGCTGGCGGGTACCGCGCAGCCCAGCGCGTTGGCCGCGGCGGCCAGCACCAGCGCCGGTTCGGTGTCCTGATCGAACAGTGCGACCAGCCGCGAGTGCTGCCATGCCAGGCGGGTCGGTTCCATGCCCGGCTCGCCGAACAGCGGCTGCTCATCGGGCGTGTCGGCGTCCGCGTCCTCGACCGAGACCGACAGCGCACCGAGCTCGAACAGCGCGTCGGACCAGGCCTCGGCCTGATCCTGGGCAGTCTCGATTACACATTCCTGAAATGCCACGCGCTTTCCCCATGCTGGCCGCCTGCCGTGGTGGGCGGGGCGGCCGTCAAACTGCCGTTACCGCGGTTACTGCCATTACCGCCATTGCTGCCATTGCTGCCTGGATTGTCCGGGCCGTCTCAGACCTTCTCGCCCTTGGCCACGCTCTTCTGGGCCAGGCGGTGCTCCAGATAGTGGATGCTGGTGCCGCCTTCGACGAAGTTGGCGTCGAGCATCAGCTCGCGGTGCAGCGGCACATTGGTCTGGATGCCGTCGACCACCATCTCCGACAGCGCGATCCGCATGCGGGCGATCGCCTGCTCGCGGGTGGCGCCGTAGGTGATCAGCTTGCCGATCATCGAATCGTAGTGCGGCGGCACGAAATAGCCATCATACGCGTGCGAATCGACCCGCACGCCGGGGCCGCCCGGCGCGTGCCAGGCGGTGATGCGGCCCGGCGACGGCGTGAACTTGAACGGATCTTCGGCGTTCACGCGGCATTCGATCGCGTGGCCGCGGAACTGCACGTCCTTCTGGCGGTAGCGCAGCTTCTCGCCGAAGGCGATGCGGATCTGCTCCTGCACGATGTCGATGCCGGTGATCATCTCGGTCACCGGATGCTCGACCTGCACGCGCGTGTTCATCTCGATGAAGTAGAACTCGTTGTTCTCGTACAGGAATTCGAACGTGCCGGCGCCGCGATAGCCGATCTTCTTGCAGGCATCGGCGCAGCGGTCGCCGATCCGCTCGATCAGGCGGCGCGGAATGTGCGGAGCCGGCGCTTCCTCGATGACCTTCTGGTGGCGGCGCTGCATCGAGCAGTCGCGCTCGCCCAGCCAGATCGCCTGGCGATGCTGGTCGGCCAGCACCTGGATCTCGATATGCCGGGGGTTCTCCAGGAATTTCTCCATGTAGACCTCCGGATTGCCGAACGCGCGGCCCGCTTCCTCGCGCGTCATGTTGACGGCGTTCAGCAGCGCGGCCTCGGTGTGCACCACGCGCATGCCGCGTCCGCCGCCGCCGCCGGCCGCCTTGATGATGACC
Source organism: Cupriavidus sp. UGS-1 (assembly GCF_021213615.1). Taxonomy (NCBI): domain Bacteria; kingdom Pseudomonadati; phylum Pseudomonadota; class Betaproteobacteria; order Burkholderiales; family Burkholderiaceae; genus Cupriavidus; species Cupriavidus sp. UGS-1. Next base: position 2,307 of record NZ_JAJQJF010000029.1, read on the forward strand.
GGATAGCCGACCCGGCGCGCGGTGGCCAGGATCTCCTTCGGATCCTCGGGCAGCGCGCCCTCGGAGCCCGGCACGCACGGCACGCCGGACTTGATCATCGCCTGCTTGGCCGACACCTTGTCGCCCATCAGCCGGATGCATTCCGGGGTCGGGCCGATGAAGACGAAGCCGGACTTTTCCACGCGTTCGGCGAAGTCGGCGTTCTCCGACAGGAAGCCGTAGCCCGGGTGGATCGCCTGTGCGTCGGTGACCTCGGCCGCCGAGATGATGGCGGGCATGTTGAGGTACGACTGGGGGGAGGGGGCCGGGCCGATGCAGACCGCTTCGTCGGCCAGCTTGACGTACTTGGCCTCCTTGTCGGCTTCGGAATAGACCACCACGGTCTTGATGCCGAGCTCGCGGCAGGCGCGCTGGATGCGAAGGGCGATTTCGCCGCGGTTCGCGATCAGTATCTTTTCGAACATAGTCTCTCTCTGCGCAGCGGAAAGGGCGGTCACGCCGGGGGGCGGGCAATGGATGCCGCGTCGCGACCGGCGGCCGGTGCCGCACGCCGCCACGCGAAACGCCCGCATCGTGCGGGCGTGGACAGCGTGTGGGCCGGGCGTGCCGTCCTCAGAATCAGCCGATGACGAACAGCGGCTGGCCGTATTCGACTGCCTGGCCGTTCTCGACCAGGATTTCCTTGATCACGCCTGCCTTGTCGGACTCGATCTCGTTGAGCAGCTTCATCGCCTCGATGATGCAGACGGTCTGGCCTTCCTTGACCGTGTCGCCGACGTTGACAAAGGGCGCCGCGCCGGGCGACGGCGCGCGATAGAAGGTGCCGACCATCGGCGAGGTCACGACGTGGCCCTGGGGCAGCTGGGGCGCGGCCGGTTCGGCGGGGATCGCGGCGGGCGCGGCGGCCGGTGCCGGCGCGGCGGCGATCGCCGGGGCGGCCTGCATCGGCATCGGCTGGGCCATCACCTGGGGCGGTGCCTTGACGATGCGCACCTTGCCTTCGCCCTCGGTGACCTCCAGCTCGGAGATGCCGGATTCGGCCACCAGGTCGATCAGCGTCTTCAGCTTGCGCAGGTCCATCTTCTATCCTCCTGAATCGGGTTGTCCGGCACCGCCGCGATGGCGGGGGCCCGGAGAAAATCGTTGCGGCCGGCAATCGCGCCGCCGCGCCGGGCACGCGGGGTAGCCGGCGAGGGCGCGCACACCGGCGCGCGCCATGGGTACTGTGTCTGTTTCTGATTCGACGCGGGGCTCAGGCCCCGGGCGGCGCCTGTTCCTGCCCGAGGGCGTAGTCCAGCGCCAGCAGATAGCCCTGCCAACCGAGCCCGCAGATCACGCCGACCGCCAGATCGGAAAAATAGGACCGGTGGCGGAAGCTCTCGCGGCGATGCACGTTCGACAGGTGCACTTCGACGAACGGTATCGACACGCCCGCCAGCGCGTCGCGCAACGCCACGCTGGTGTGCGTGTAGGCGGCGGGATTGATGATGATGAAATCCACACCCTGCTCGCGCGCGGCATGGATACGGTCGATCAACGCACCTTCGTGGTTCGACTGGAACGTCGCCAGTCCGATGCCCGCGGCGGCAGCGCGCTGCCCGAGCGCGGCATCGATGTCGGCCAGCGTGGTCGTGCCATACGTCTGCGGCTCCCGCGTGCCCAGCAGGTTCAGGTTCGGTCCATGCAGGACCAGTACCTGACGGTAGCGGGCGGCGCTAGGGCTTGGACGGATATCGGTCACGGCAGCTCGACCAGTTCTACGAAATTGCGCGGAGATTACCGTAGCTTAGAGGGATTTGTCTAGCACACGGTACAAGGCGGATCCGCGAATCCCGCCTTGGAGGGGTACGATGCACCGCATTTGAGGGCGTCAGACCCGTTAATCGCCGCGTGCCGCACCATTTGGCCACAATTGCGGGCCGGTTCGCCGCAGAAGCCGGCAAAACCGCGCCGGCCGCACACGTCGGCAGGCCGGGCTCATGATCCCTTGGGCAGCACGGCGCGCAGCTCATCGGGCATCACGCGTCCCATCTTGCGCATCCGCACCACACCTTCCGGGTCGATCACCACCGTGTAGGGCAGGCCGCCGGCGGCGTTGCCGAAGCTGCGGGTCAGTTCGGTGCCGGCGAATCCCGCCACGGCCAACGGGTAGGCGACCGGCACCTTCTGGACGAACTCGCGGATATTGCTGGCCGAATCGATGCCGATGCCGACAAATTCGACGCCGCGGGACTGGTATTCCTTGTGCAGCGCGGTCAGGTCCGGCATTTCTTCGACGCAGGGGCCGCACCAGGGCGCCCAGAAGTTGACGACCACGGTCTTGCCCCGCAACGCGTCCATCCGGATCGGCTTGCCGTCCGCATCCGGCAGCTCGATGCGGTACAGCGCCTCGACGGCCTGGTCGCTGGCCGGCTGCGGCGAGAAGACGCGGCTACCGACGACCGCGCCGGCGATCGCGGCGGCGACGGCGATCGCCAGCCAGAACAGCAGACGGCCGCGCCGCGCCGGTTGCGGTGCGGAAGGCGGGGTGGTGGAGGTCGACGAATCGGCTTTCATGAAGGCCTCGAGCAGGGAAGAGGAATGTTGGCGCCGGTTTGCTGCGCTATTGGCGCCATTTCTATTTAGATGGTGTCGCCGTCGGCAGTCCTGTCGTCCGCGGCTGCCTCATCCGCCGAGAGCAACGTGCGCAAGGCGTCCTCGTCGATCCGCAGCGGCCGGCCCCCGGCCTCGCCGCGCGCGCCGCGTTCGTCATTGGCGTCGTACAGCGCAATATGAATGCCGACCGGTGCGCCAAGTTCGGCGCGCACCTCGCCGGCCAGCAGGCGCGCCTCGCGCTGCGCCGGCCATTGGCCGCGCCACAGGAAGCTCAGCGTCTCGACCTCGCCCTTGTTGGCGAAGTGCCGCGTCTCGCTGGTCTCGAAGTCGACGCCGGCATTGAGCAGATGCAGCGCGACGTCCTTGGGGCTGTCGCAGAAGCATTGAAGGTGGATGTCGGAGTGCTCGGTGGCGGTGCCGTTGAGCACGGCGCCCGCCAGATAGGGGCGGAAACCGGCCAGATCCTGCATCGCCAGCAGCGCCACGCGGCGCAGCAGCGCGACGATGCGCGGCTGGCTGTCGGCATGGAACAGCGCCTGATAGGCGCGGACCTCGTCCTCGACCATCTCGTTGTCGGGCAGCCAGTCGCCGGCGATGCGCACGTCGCCCAGCAGCTGGCGGGCGGCCTTGCGCTTGGCGGTGGCGTAGTCGGCGCCATCCTCGGCGATCATCCGGGCGGCAGCTTGGGCGATCTCGTTGCGCAGGCGCGCCGGATCGATGGAGGTACGTCGTGACATCCCACGATGATACCCGCTGCCGCCGAGGCCCGGCTCGCACGGTACAATGCGGCACTGCGGCACTGCGGCACGGTGCGGTCGCGCCGATGACCCTGTCCACTGCGCCATCGAGGCCGGACATCGCTGCCCGCCGACGCGCCACCGTCAAGCCATCGTCAAGCCGCCGTCGAGCCCGCAAGGGCCTTCGCCGCGGGCTCGCGCCATCAACCCTCGCTTTCCATCCGGCTGTTCACCGATCCCCATGCATATTCATATCCTCGGTATCTGCGGCACCTTCATGGGCGGCCTTGCCGTGCTGGCCAAGCAGGCCGGTCACCGCGTCACCGGCTGCGACGCCAATGTCTATCCGCCGATGAGCACGCAGCTCGAGGCCCAGGGGATCGAATTGATCGAGGGCTTCGATCCGGCCCAGCTGTCGCTGGAGCCGGATCTGTTCGTGATCGGCAACGTGGTCTCGCGCGGCAATCCGCTGATGGAAGCGATCCTGGACCGCAACCTGCCCTATGTGTCCGGCCCGCAATGGCTCGGCGAACATGTGCTGCGCGGCAAGTGGGTGCTGGCGGTGGCCGGCACGCATGGCAAGACCACGACGACCTCGATGCTGGCGTGGATCCTGCAGGACGCCGGCTACGAGCCCGGCTTCCTGGTCGGCGGCGTGCCGCAGAACTTCGGCGTGTCCGCGCGCGTCACGCCGTCGGACTTCTTCGTGATCGAGGCCGACGAGTACGACACGGCCTTCTTCGACAAGCGCAGCAAGTTCGTCCACTACCGGCCGCGCACCGCGATCCTGAACAATCTGGAGTTCGATCACGCCGACATCTTCCCCGATCTTGCCGCGATCGAGACCCAGTTCCATCATCTGGTGCGCACGGTGCCGCGCCAGGGGCGGCTGCTGGTCAATGGCCTGGAAGAGAGCCTGGCGCGTGTGCTCGAGCGCGGCTGCTGGAGCGAGGTCGAACAGTTCGGTACCGGCGACTGGCGCGCCAGCGATGCCGCCGAGGCTGCCGCGGCGAACCCGGGGCTGGATGCCTTCGACGTCTGGCACGGCGAGACCGTGGTCGGCCGCGTGCAATGGACGCTGCAGGGCGTGCACAACCGCATGAACGCGCTGGCGGCGATCGCGGCCGCCCGCCATGTCGGCGTGCCGCCCGCGCAGGCGATCGATGCGCTGAGCCGCTTCGCCAACGTCAAGCGCCGCATGGAAGTGCGTGGCGTGGCCGGCGGCGTCACCGTCTACGACGACTTTGCCCACCATCCGACCGCGATCCAGACCACGCTCGACGGCCTGCGCCGGCGCGTCGGCGCGTCGCGCATCCTCGCGGTGCTGGAGCCGCGCTCCAATACCATGAAGCTCGGCGTGATGAAGGCGCAGCTGCCCGCCAGCCTGGAGCTGGCCGACCTGGTGTTCGGCTATGGCGCGCCCAGCGGCAAGGACGCGCTGGGATGGGACCTGGCCGAGTCGCTGGCGCCGCTGGGCGAGCGCGCCGCGGCCTTCGACGACCTGGAGGCGCTGGTCGCGGCGGTGCGTGCCGCCGCGCGGCCGGGCGACCATGTGCTGGTGATGAGCAACGGCGGCTTCGGCGGCGTCCATCAGAAGCTGCTGGACGCGCTGGCGGCGCCGGCCAGGGGCTGAGCGGAGCGGCGCCGATGCTGTTGTATCTGCACGGATTCCGTTCGTCACCGCGCTCGTTCAAGGCGCAACTGGTGCAGCAGCGCCTGCGCGAGCGCGGCCTTGGCCGCTACTACGCCTGCCCGATGCTGGATGTGTCGCCGGCTCGGGCGATCGAGCAGGCCGAGGCCGCGATCGCCGCGGCCCGCCAATCCAGCGATCGGCCGCTCGCCGTCGTCGGCTCCTCGCTCGGCGGCTACTACGCGCGTTGGCTCGGCGAGCGGCACGGCTGCCCCACGGTGCTGCTGAACCCCGCCGTGCATCCGTGGACCGATCTCGAGCGCCACCTCGGCGAGCAGCCGCTGTGGCATGGCGGCGGTTCGGTCAAGGTCGAGCGCCGTCATCTGCAGGAACTGCTGGACCTGCGCGTCGACACGCTGCGCCATCCGGAACGTTTCTATTTGATCGCCGCGACCGGCGACGAGGTGCTCGATTACCGCGAGATGGTGGCATCCTGCCCTGGCGCGCGCATCCGCGTGATCGAAGGCAGCGACCACGGCATCAGCGAGTTCGCCGACTATGTCGACGAGGTGCTGGACTTCTGCGGCTACGGCAACACCGCGGACGGTGGCAAGGAGAACGGAAAAAGGCCAGGCGGCAAGGACGGCGCCGATGCCTGACGTTTGCGCGGCGCGCGTGCGCCGCTGTGCCTGGAGCGGGCATCTGCCGTTCGATGCGGCGCTGGGCGCCAACCTGCGCCGCTGGATCACCGGCGAAGGTTCGCTGACCGCGCGGCTGATCAGCGCCTCGTCGCGCTTTCGCGTCAGCAAGCTGTCGCAGCGGATGGAGCGTCCGCTGGCCGACGAATGGCACACCTTGGGCCTGGGCGCGCCGCTGCCGGTGATCGCCCGCGATGTGCTGCTTGTCTGCGACAACACCCCGGCCGTGTTCGGCCACACCATCGTCCACCCGCGCCATGCGCGCCGCGACTGGCCATTTCTTGGCGGACTGGGCGACCGGCCGCTGGGCGGCGCGCTGTTCGTCGACCCGCGCGTGCGCCGCGATCCGTTCGAATTCGCCCGCCTGCTGCCGCATCATCCGCTGGCGCAGCGGCTGCGCCGCGCGCTGCCCGGGTTCGGCGACGAGCTGGCGGCGATGATGTTGCCGGCGCGGCGTTCGGTGTTCCGGCGTGGCGCCGGCGTGATGCTGGTGACCGAGGTGTTCCTGCCCGACCTCGCCACGCGGCCCGCGCCGCGCACCGCGACCGGCATGCCGGTGCCGATGCGTCCGCCGCGGTAGACGCGGCGGCGCGCCGGGACAAAAAACGATAACGACAGCCAACCCCACTACCACGAGAACACTACGATGAAACTTCAGGGACGGATTGCCATCGTCACCGGCGCCGCCGCCGGCATCGGCTTTGCGACCGCGCGGCGCTTCGCCGCCGAGGGCGCCATCGTGATCCTGTGCGACGTCAACGCCGAGCGCGTGCGGGAGGCCGCCGCGCAACTGGCCGACGTTGGCCCGAACGGCGCCGCCGTCCGCGCGCACCAGGTCGACGTGACGCAGCGTGAGCAGGTCGACGCGATGGTCGCGGCGACGCTGGCCGAGCACGGGCGGATCGACATCCTGGTCAACAATGCCGGCATCACCAAGGACGCGCGGCTGGTCAAAATGACCGAGGCCCAGTTCGACGCGGTGATCGACGTCAACCTGAAGGGCGTGTTCCATTGCGCGCAGGCCGTCGCCGGTCCGATGATCGAGCAGGGCCGCGGCGTGATCCTGAACGCCTCCAGCGTGGTCGGCCTGTACGGCAATTTCGGCCAGACCAATTACGCGGCCAGCAAGTTCGGCGTGGTCGGCTTCACCAAGACCTGGGCGCGCGAGCTCGGGCCCAAGGGCGTGCGCGTCAATGCGGTCTGTCCGGGCTTCGTCGCCACCGAGATCCTGCAGACGGTACCCGACAAGGTGCTCGACGGCATGAAGCAGGCCTGCTGGCTGGGCCGGCTGGCCGAGCCCGACGAGATCGCCAGCATCTACGCCTTCCTTGCCAGCGACGACGCCAGCTATATCAACGGCACCGCGATTGAGGCCAGCGGCGGCATGTCGATCTGAGGGCGCGATTCTGCGTCGCTCGCCCGGCGCCGCCGACACGTTTTATTGCGTGGCCGGGCAGGCGGCCGCGCGAGCCCGGTACGGTATCATTGACGACCGGCCGCCGCCGCGTGCGCGGCCGACGACCCCCCCGCCCGGCATGCGCCGGGCGGTGACGCTTATCCATTTCCGAGGCGGGCAGCGCGCCTTGCCGACGCCCGGTTTCCGGCATATCTGAAAGACCCGATCCCATGCAGTTGTTGTTCGAGGAAGGCGGCGAGATCCGCGCCGGTACCGTGCTGAACCAGCAAGGCGAGGCCTATCAGGTCGAATTGCCCGCGGGCAAGCGCACCAAGGTCAAGTCGCGCGACGTGCTGCTGCAGTTTGCGCAGCCGAGCGCGGCCGAGCTGCTGTCGCAGACCGCGGCGCTGACCGGCGACATCGACCTCGATTTCCTGTGGGAATGCGCCCCCGAGCAGGAGTTCGGCTTCACCGAACTGGCCGCCGAGTACTACGGCGCGACGGCCAGCCCCGCGCAGCAGGCGGCGCTGGCGATGGCGCTGCACGGCAATCCGGTCTACTTCCGCCGCAAGGGCCGGGGCCGCTACCAGCGCGCGCCCGAGGACCAGCTGAAGGCGGCGCTGGCCGGGCTCGAGCGCAAGCGCCAGCAGGCGCTGATGCAGGCCGAATACGAACAGCAGCTGAAGGCAGGCACGCTGCCCGAGGCGTTCCGTGGCAAGGTGCTGACGCTGCTGTTCAAGCCCGACAAGAACAGCCTCGAATACAAGGCGCTCGATGCCGCCTGCACCGCGCTTGGCAAGTCGCCGATGCGGCTGATGATCGAGGTCGGCGGCGTGCCGAACGCGCGCGCGCTGCACGAGGCCCGCTTCCTGTCGGAATGCTTCCCCAAGGGCACCGGCTTCCCGGAGGTCACGGTGCCCGAGCCTGCTGGCGACCTGCCGCTGGCGCCGGTCCAGGCGTTCTCGATCGACGACGTCACCACCACCGAGATCGACGACGCGCTGTCGGTGATGCCGCTGGACGAGGGGCGCCTGCGCATCGGCATCCATATCGCGGCGCCGGGGCTGGGCATCCGCCGCGGCGATCCGCTCGATGCGATCGCGCGGCAGCGGCTGTCGACGGTCTACTTCCCCGGCGACAAGATCACGATGCTGCCCGATGCGGTGGTCGAGCGCTACACGTTGCAGGAAGGGCGGCAGTGCCCGGCGCTGTCGCTGTACGTGATCTACGACCCGGCGGCGCAGCAGATCCTTGCCAGCGAGACGCGCGCCGAGATGGTCCAGATCGCCGCCAATCTGCGCCACAACCTGCTCGACGAGGTGGTGACCGAGGCCGCGCTGACCGAAGGCAGCGGCGACTATCCGTTCCGCGACGCGCTGACCGCGCTGTGGGGCTTTGCCAATTTCCTCTACGACGAGCGCCAGCGCGCGCGCGTCGCCAGCGGCCTGCGGCCCGAATCGCACAGCCGCGCCGACTACAGCTTCTATCTGGACGAGCAGGACGACGGCAGCCAGCGCGTGCGCATCGAGCAGCGCAAGCGCGGCTCGCCGCTGGACAAGATCGTCGCCGAGCTGATGATCCTGGCCAACAGCACCTGGGGCAAGCTGCTGGCCGACCACGGCGTGCCGGGCATCTACCGCACGCAGAAGGCCTGGGGCATGCACCGGACCCGCATGCAGACCTATCCGGCACCGCATGAAGGCCTGGGCGTCGCGCAGTATGCGTGGAGCACGTCGCCGCTGCGCCGCTATGTCGATCTGGTCAATCAATGGCAGATCATCGCGGCGGCCCAGCACGGGATCACCGCCAAGCTGGTGGCGCCGTTCAAGCCCAAGGACGCTGACCTGCTGGCCGCGGTCGCCGATTTCGAAGGCACCTATGCCGCCTATGCCGAGCACCAGTCGACGATGGAGCGTTACTGGTGCCTGCGCTGGCTCGCGCAGGAGAAGCGTGAGCGCATGATGGCGACCGTGCTCAAGGACGGCGCGGTGCGCTTTGCCGAGATCCCGCTGGTCACGCGCGTGCCCGAACTCGCGCAGGCCGCGCGCGGCACGCAGGTGCTGCTCGAGATCGCCGGCACCGACGAGCTGACGCTGGAAGTCAGCTGCCGGGTGCTGGAAGTGTTTGCCGGCGAGGGCGAGCTGCCCGCCGAAGAACTCGAAGGCGACGAGGAATCGGCCGAGGTCTCCGCCGAAGCCGCCGCCGAGGTCGCGGCCGAGCAGATCGCGCAGGAGGCCGCCGAGCAGGGCGCCGAGACGGTGCCGGAGACGGTGGACGGTGCCGGTGCCGAACCGCCGGCCGAAGCCATCCCCGACGACAGCGCCGACGACAGCGCCGATGGACGCGACGGCGCTGCCAAGAGCGCCGGCAACGGCGGTCCCGCTGCCTCCTGATCCCGGCCCGCCGTGAACCTCCGTCGCGCTTTCCGCCAGTGGTGGCAAGGCAGCAGCACGATGGCCAGGGCCGTCGCGATCTCGCTGGCCGTCCATGCGCTGCTGCTGGCGGTGCGATTCGGCGCGCCGGAGGCCTTCGAGATCAAGCGCAGCGATACCGCGCTCGACGTGGTGCTGGTCAATGCCAAGTCGGGCCAGCAGCCGCTCAAGCCGGCCGCGCTGGCCCAGGCCGATCTCGACGGCGGCGGCGACCATCAGCAGCAGCGCGCCACGACCCCGCTGCCGTCGCAGCCGGTGCCGCGTGAGGGCGATCTGGTGCGCCAGGTGCAGCGCCGCGTCGATCTGCTCGAAGCGCGCCAGCAGCGGCTGATGACGCAGCTGCGCGAGAGCGCGCCGCCGGTCCACAGCCAGCCGCTGCGTCCGGGCGAGCGCCGTCTCGATACGCCGGCGCGCGGGCAGGACGAGCACGATTCGCTCGACGAGATGGCGCGGCTGGAGGCCGAAATCGGCCGCAATCTGGAACACTACGCGCGCCGGCCCAAGCGCCACCAGATCACCGCGACCAGCGCCCAGCAGGTCGTCTACGCCCGCTACTACGACCGCCTGCGCAAGACGATCGAGGCGCGCGGCACCGCCGACTTTCCGCGCCGTGGCGGCCAGCCGCTGTATGGCGAGCTGATCGTGGCGATCAACGTCGACCGCCATGGCCGGCTCGGCTACGAGCGCGGCGGCTATCGCGTCGACGGCGTCGAGCTGGTCAAGAGCTCGGGCAACGCGGCGCTGGACCGCCAGGCCATCGCGATCGTGCGCGCAGCGGCGCCGTTCGGCGAGTTCTCGCCGGAGATGCGAGCCCGCTACGATATTCTCGAAGTGATTTCGACGTTCAAGTTCTCGCGCAGCGGGCTGGAAACCCGGCTGCAATCCCGCTAAATGGCCGCTAAATGACTCGGATCGCGGACCGCAAGCCCGATCGCGCCTTGTCAGCAGATTGAAATGACTACGCCTACCCAGATGCCCAACGCAGACCTCGCCGTGGACCGCTATGCCGTGGTCGGCAACCCGATCGCGCACAGCCGCTCGCCACAGATCCACGCCGCCTTCGCGCGCCAGACCGCGCAGGCGCTCAGCTATGAACGGCTGCTGGCGCCGCTGGACGGGTTTGCCGGCACCGTGCGCCAGTTCTTCGCCGAGGGCGGCCAGGGCCTGAACGTGACGACGCCGTTCAAGGTGCAGGCCTTCGAACTGGCCGACCGGCTGACGCCCGGCGCCGAGGCCGCCGGCGCGGTCAACACGCTGTGGATGGAGGACGGCCTGCTGCACGGGGACAACACCGACGGCGTCGGCCTGGTGCGCGATATCGTCGATCGCCTCGGCGTCGAGCTCGAAGGCCGCCGCATCCTGCTGCTGGGCGCCGGCGGCGCGGCGATGGGCGCGATGCTGCCGCTGATCGATTGCCGGCCCGACCGCATCGTGGTGGCCAACCGCACGGCCGATCGCGCCAGCGAGATGCTGGAGAACTTTGCCGAGGCGGCCGGCGAGGCCGGCGTCGAACTGTGGGGCGGTGGCTTCGATGCGCTGGCCGGGCTGTCGGAGGAGGACGGCTGCGAGGTGGTGATCAACGCGACCGCCGGCAGCCTGCAGGGCGAGGTGCCGCCGGTACCCGAGGCGCTGCTCGGCGACGGCGTGCTCGCCTACGACATGATGTACGGCGCCGAGCCGACCGTGTTCCTGCGCTATGCGGCCGCGCAGGGCGCGCGTACCGCCGACGGTCTCGGCATGCTGGTCGAGCAGGCGGCGCAGGCCTTCTATCTCTGGCGCGGCGTGCATCCGGACACCGCGCCGGTGCTCGACGAACTGCGGGCGCTGCTGCAGCAGGAAGCGCAGGCCGGACGCTGATTGCCGCGCCTTTCGCCTGCCGTCATTTCGTCTTTTGCTTGTTCGGCTTTTTCGCCCGATTTCGCCGATTTCGCCCACTTTCGCCGACCGACCGACGCGAGTTCCGCCTTGGCCCAACGCAAACGCGCCATCCGTTCCCGTGCCGCCGCCGCGTCCGCGCGCGCGGGCGCTTCCTCCCCGCTGCGCTGGCTCGCCTGGCTGGCGGGCAGCGTGCTGGCCGGCGTGGTCGCGATGCAGGTCTATTTCTTCCTGCAGATCGCGGCGTGGCAGGTCGTCGATCCCGGCCCGACGTCATTCATGCGCGCCGAGCGTTGGCGCCTGTGCGGCTGGAACGTCTGGAGCTGCGGCATCGAGCGGCAGTGGGTGCCGTATGCCGACATTTCGCGCAATCTGAAGCGGGCCGTGATCGCCAGCGAGGACGCCGACTTCGTCAATCACCCGGGCTACGACTTCGACGCGATGCTCGAGGCCTGGGAGCGCAACAAGAAGCGCGGCCATATCGTGCGAGGCGGGTCGACCATCACGCAGCAGCTGGCCAAGAACCTGTTCCTGTCGCCGGAGCAGCATTACCTGCGCAAGGGGCAGGAGCTCTTGATCACCTGGATGCTGGAGTTCTGGCTCGACAAGCAGCGCATCTACGAGATCTATCTGAACTCGGTCGAGTGGGGCGAGGGCGTGTTCGGCGCCGAGGCGGCCGCGCGCCACTACTTCAAGACCAGCGCCGCTCGCCTGAGCGTGGGCCAGGCGGCGCGGCTGGCGGCGGCGCTGCCGGCGCCAAAATGCTTCGACAAGAAGCAGTACTGCGCGCATGTGCGCGTCAACTTCCGCGCCAAGGCCGGCATCATCGCGCGCCGGATGGGGTCGGCCACGCTGCCGGACTGATGCGGTCCGGCCCGTGGCGCCCCGCTCGCGTCAGCTGAGCCGCGTCAGCTGAGCCAGCCCTTGCGGCGGAAGTAGATCAGCGGAATCGCCGCCGATACCGCCATCAGCGCGATCGCCCACGGATAGCCGGCGGCCCAGTCGAGCTCGGGCATCACCTTGAAGTTCATGCCGTAGACGCTGGCGATCAGGGTCGGCGGCATCAGCGCCACCGACACCACCGAGAACAGCTTGATGATCTTGTTCTGGTTGATGTTGATGAAACCGACCGTCGCGTCCATCAGGAAGTTGATCTTGTCGAACAGGAACGCGGTGTGGTTCTCGATCGAGTCGATGTCGCGCAGGATCTGGCGCGCCTCGTCCTGCTGCTCGGCGGACAGCAGCTGGCTGCGCATCAGGAAGGACAGCGCGCGCCGGGTGTCCATCACGTTGCGGCGGATGCGGCCGTTGCGGTCTTCCTCGCGGGCGATGGTCTCGAGCACGTCGGCCGCGGCGGCATCGGTCACGTTCTCGGCCAGCACGCGCTTGCTGGCGTCCTCCAGCCGTTCGTAGATCTCCTCGATCGAGTCCGCCGAGTATTCGGCGTCGGTCGCGTACAGATCCATCAGCACGTCCTTGGCGTTGCGCACCGAGCCCGGGCGCATGCGCGCGCGCAGCCGCACCAGCCGGAACACCGGCAGGTCCTCGTCGTGGATGGAGAACAGCACGTCGCGCGTCAGCACGAAGGCCACGCGCACGTTGCGCGAGACCTCGTCCTCGTCCAGCAGGAAGTCGGTGCGGATATGGATGTTTTCATCCTCGCCCTCGAAATAACGGGCCGAGGCTTCGAGGTCGCCGAGGTCCTCGAGCTCGGGCAGGGCCACGCCGTAGGCTTCCTTGATCCAGTCCAGTTCCTCGTCGTCGGGGCTGACGACATCGATCCAGATGGGCTTGTGCTGCAGCAACTCGTTGCGGTCGTCGACCTGCTCCTGGGCGAGCCGGCCTTTCTGCAGGACGAACAGATTGATCATCCCCGGTATTCCTTATGCCGTGCGATGAAGAAAAGCGGCAGGCAGGCTTGCGGCACGGCCGGGCCGCACCCTTCGCGGCGGCGAACGGCGGGCTCGAAGGCAAGCGTGATCGCGCTGCGCGGACGGGCCGCGCAAGGCGATGGCGTTTGCCGTTGATGGCTGGCAAGCCGGGTGAGGGAAGTCCGCAACAACGCGGCGGGCCTGTTGAAACGATGGCCGCCGGTGGCAGTACGGAAAAAACACTCGCCCGCAGTGTGCTGCGGGCGGGTTCGGCGAGCGTCCGACCAGCATGGTCCGGACGGGTTCGTCGTTACGCAGCCCGCAGTGACATGGCATTCGTAGAGGTCGCGGCTTTGCCGCGGCAACTCGAACACCCGATGCTACTGCCCACGTAATTTCTCCGGGATTATGGATGGCCGCGAGTGTAGCCCAACGCGACCGCGTTTGTTAAGTGAAATCTGGATGAAGCGTCACCGCGTCCCGGGATCAGGCGGGCGTTGCCTCAGGCGCGCCGGCGCAGCCGCGGCAGCAGCAACGGCACCAGCAGCACCGAGGCCAGCGCGGCGAACATCAGCACGATGGCGGCGTAGTCCTGCCAGTGCGGCTGCTCGCCCAGCAGCCACATGCCCGAGAACACGCCGACCACCGGGATGAACATGATCGACAGGCTCGACACCACCGGCGGCAGCGAACGGGCCAGCGCGAACCAGACCAGATGGCAGAAGGCGAACACGACCACCGCGTTGTACAGGATCGCCGCCCATTCGATCGCGTTCGGCATGCGCCAGCCGTCCTCGAACAGCATCGTGCCGATCAGCAGGAAGGGCAGCGCGACGGCCAGCATCCAGAAGGTCAGCGTGCCGAGCGGGATATCGACGGGGGTGCGCTTCATCAGCTGGGTACCGTAGCCCCAGCCGGCGGCGGCCGCCAGCATCATCACGGTGCCGGTCGGGCTGCCGGTCAGCGCGCCGAACTCGCTCGACATCAGCAGCAGCGTGCCGGCCAGCGCGCAGCCGATGCCGACCCAGGCCCAGCCGGAAATCCGCTCGCGAAACAGCAGCAGCCCCCAGACCACCGCCCAGATCGGCATCGTGTAGCCCAGGATCGCGGCGCGGCCGGACGACAGCATCTTGACCGCGCCGATCGCCAGCAGGTGCCAGATCACCATATTGGGCAGCGCCAGCTTGAAGACCGTGCCCCAGGCCTCGCGCGGCACCGTCAGCGGGATGCCCTTGGCACGCAGCGCCAGCCCCAGCGCGACCAGGCCGCCGGCCATGCACAGCAGGCGGAAACCGAGCGGCGGGAAATGGGCCACGCCGATCTTCATCACGGGCCAGTTGACGCCCCAGGCGAGCGTCAGGGCGACGAGCAGGGCAATGTTGCGGCGATCGAGAGTCATGGAGGGCAGGCGGCTACGGGTGCGTTACCGCTCTTTCTATTGGTTTCGTCTGTCGGAAAAGCGCAAGGAAGATAGCATGCAACGGGTAAAATTGCCGGCAACGACCCGCCCGTCGACGGCCACCGCGATTGCCTGCGCGTGCCGGCACGATGGCCAACGGTCCGCCGCGGCCCATCCCGGGCCCCGACGCCACGCATTCGAGCGATCCATGACCCGTCCTTCCGTTCCTCCCGTCCCGTTCACCGAACAGCTGACCCAGGCGTGGCGGCGCAACGATTCGCTGCTGTGCGTCGGGCTCGATCCGGACCCGGGCAAGCTGCCGCTGTCGCTGACCGGCGCCGGCGGCGCGATCTTTTCCTTCTGCCGCGAGATCGTCGACGCCACCGCCGACCTGGTCTGCGCCTTCAAGCCGCAGATCGCCTACTTTGCCTCGCAGCGCGCCGAGGACCAGCTCGAGCAGCTGATCCACTATATCCACGACGCGCACCCCGGCATCCCGGTGATCCTCGACGCCAAGCGCGGCGACATCGGCTCGACCGCGCAGCACTACGCGATCGAGGCGTTCGAGCGCTACCAGGCCGATGCGGTCACGGTCAGTCCGTACATGGGATTCGATTCGGTCGAGCCGTATCTGGCCTATCCGGAGCGCGGCGTCATCGTGCTGTGCCGGACGTCGAATCCGGGCGGCTCCGACGTGCAGTTCCTGCAGGTCGCGGGCAAGCCGATCTATCAGCTGGTCGCCGAGCAGGCCGCGGCGCGGTGGAATACCACCGGGCAGATGGGGCTGGTGGTCGGCGCGACGTTCCCCAACGAGATCGCCAAGGTGCGCGAGCTGGTCGGCGACATGCCGCTGCTGATTCCGGGCATCGGCGCCCAGGGTGGCGACATCGAGGCCACCGTCAAGGCCGGCCGCAGCGCCGACGGCACCGGCATGATGATCAATTCGTCGCGGGCGATCCTGTACGCCAGCCGCGAGAAGGACTTCGCCGCCGCGGCCCGCCGCGCCGCGCTGCAGACGCGCGATACGATCAACCGCTTCCGCCAGGGCTGAACGGGCGGCCGGGCGCCAAGGCGCTCAGGCCTCGTTGCGTACCAGATCGAGCAGGCCGCGCATCGCATGCTCGGCGGCCTGGCGGCGGATCTGCTGGCGGTCGCCCTTGAAGCGCTGGGTCTCGACCCGGGTCACGATGCGGTTGCTCCAGCCGAAGCACACCATGCCGACCGGCTTCTCCGGGGTGCCGCCGGTCGGACCGGCGACGCCGGTGATCGACAGCGCCACCTGGGCGCGGCTGTTGAGCAGGGCGCCCTCGGCCATCGCGTGGGCGACTTCCTCGCTGACCGCGCCGTAATCGCGGATCAGCTTGGCCGGCACGCCGAGCATGGTGCTCTTGGCCTCGTTCGAGTAGGTCACGAAGCCGCGTTCGAACCAGCCGGACGAACCCGCGACGTCGGTGATCGCGGCCGCCACCAGGCCGCCGGTACAGGACTCGGCGGTGGCGACCATCAGCGATTTTTCCTTGAGGGCAATGCCGGCCTGGACGGCAAGCTGGTCGAGCAAGCGGCTGATGGACATGATGACGGCTCTCGTGCTGGCGGGGAATCGATGCGGTGCGGATGCGGCGGCGCGGATGCGCTCAGAACGAGCGCCACAGCGCGAACACCAGCAGCGTGTAGAACGCCGCGACCAGATCGTCGAACATCACGCCGAAGCCGCCGCGCAGTCCCGGGCCCTTCAGCGTGCGGTCGTAATAGGCGATCGGCGCGGGTTTGGCCATGTCGAACAGCCGGAACCACAGGAAGGCGGCGAACTGGCCCCAGAAACCGGTCGGCATCACGAAGGCCAGCACCAGCCAGAACGCCACGATCTCGTCCCACACCATGCTGCCGTGATCGTGCACGCCCATCGCGCGCGCGGTCCGTGCGCAGGCCCACAGGCCCAGCAGGAAGCCGCCGCCGATGATCCATAGCCAGGCGGATGGCTGCACCCACAGCGAAATGACGACGAAGGACAGCCACCCGTACAGGGTGCCGACCGTGCCGGGCATCACCGGCGACAGGCCGGAACCGAAGCCCAGCGCAATGAAATGCGCGGGATGGGACAGCATGAAGCGCGCCGTCGGGCGCAGGATCTTGGCGGTCTGACCGGCCTCCAGCGTCATCGCGGGATCGGTCGACGCCGAACCGGGAGGGTAGGCGGACATCAAGGTATCTGGCTCGTTTGTTATCGCGGTCGGAGCGGGCCGGGGCTCGTCGGCCTATCCGCGCGGCAAGCGCGGCAGGCTGCCGCCGGGCGCGGCGCTCCGCCGCATGGCGGCATCATGACATGCCGCCGTCCCGCTGTCAGGGGTTGGCGAAATGATCGAAGCTTCTGGCCTGGAAGGAGACGGGTTCGCCACCGGCATCGACCAGGCGCAGCCCCGGCTCGGCCGTGATCGTGCCGACCCGGGTCAGCGGCAGCGCCAGCCGCTCGGCCAGGGCCGCCAGCGCCTCGCGCGCGCCGGCCGGGGCGGTGAAGCACAGCTCGTAGTCGTCGCCGCCGGCCAGCACGCATTCGAGCTGGCAGTCGCGCGGCTGGCCGGCCAATACCTCCGAGCGCGGCAGCGCGTCGACGTCGACCAGTGCGCCGGCCTGCGACCGCTCCAGGATGTGGCCGAGATCGCCGATCAGGCCGTCCGAGATATCGAGCGCCGCATGGGCCAGCCCGCGCAGCGCCATGCCCAGCGCCACGCGCGGCGTCGGCGTGTCCATGCGCGGACGCACCAGCGTGAAGTCGGGCTCGGGCAGCAGCCATTCGCCGCGGCAGTCGCCGAGCGCCAGCCGTGCATCGCCGAGCGTGCCGGAGATCCAGATGTCGTCCCCCGGCCGGGCCGCGTCGCGGCGCAGCGCGCTGGCGCGCGGCACGTCGCCGAACACGGTCAGCGACAGCGTCAGCGGGCCGCGCGTGGTGTCGCCGCCGACCAGTTCGCAGCCATGCGCGTCGGCCAGTTCCAGCATGCCGGCGGCAAGCTCGGCCAGCCACGCCGGCTCGGCCTCGGGCAACGCCAGCGCCAGCGTGAAGGCGCGCGGCTCGGCGCCCATCGCGGCGAGATCGGACAGATTGACGGCAAGCGCCTTGTGGCCCAGCGCGCGCGGCGGCACGTCGGGGAAGAAATGACGGCCGCTGACCAGCATGTCGGTGCTGACCGCCAGCAGATGTCCCGGGCGCGGGTCCAGCAGCGCGCAGTCGTCGCCGACGCCGAGCACCGCCTTGCGGGCAGGCCGGGTGAAATAGCGGCGGATCAGTTCAAATTCGGAAAGCTGCGCGGATGGATGCGTGGAAGGTTGCGCGGCGGGGTCGCGGTCGGTCGGAGGCATGCTGGAGTCGGCTCGGCAACCCGCCCGGCGGGCGCGGCAAGAAGGCGGGAGAGTCCTGGGTGTCTTGTGACGGGGCCGCCGGACGACGCCTCGGACGGCATGCGCGGCTGGTCAGTGCCCTCCGCATCCGGCATATTGTACCGAAACGCAAAGGTGCCTCTCGCAAAACGCTTATTGTGAAATAAAATTTCACAATATAAAATGCGGGGCTCGATCAGGAGACAGCGGGCAGGTGGAGCCGGCCCGCGAGGGTGTGTTCCCACCGCTTTCCGCTTCGTCAAACACGGCTCCACAGACCGGAAGATGCGCCGATGACCAGTCCTTCGCAGCCCGATTCACAGCCGAACTCGCAGGCAATCTCGCAAGACGAGCTGAAACAGCAGCAGCGCGAGGCGCTGCGCAAAGCCGCCCTCGAATATCACGAGTTTCCGACCCCGGGCAAGATCTCGGTCACGCCGACCAAGCCGCTGTCGAACCAGCGCGACCTGGCGCTGGCCTATTCGCCGGGCGTCGCGGCCGCTTGCGAGGAGATCGTCGCCGATCCGGCCAATTCCTTCCGCTACACCGCGCGCGGCAATCTGGTCGGCGTGGTCACCAACGGCACCGCGGTGCTCGGCCTGGGCGACATCGGTCCGGCGGCCTCGAAGCCGGTGATGGAAGGCAAGGCAGGCCTGTTCAAGAAGTTTGCCGGCATCGACGTGTTCGATATCGAGATCGACGAGAAGGACCCGGAAAAGCTGGTCGAGATCATCGCCTCGCTGGAGCCGACCTTCGGCGGCATCAACCTCGAGGACATCAAGGCGCCGGAATGCTTCTACGTCGAGCGCAAGCTGCGCGAGCGGATGAAGATTCCCGTCTTCCACGACGACCAGCACGGCACCGCGATCGTGGTCGGCGCGGCGGTCATCAACGGCCTGCGCGTGGTCGGCAAGGACATCAAGGACGTCAAGCTGGTCGCCTCGGGCGCGGGCGCGGCAGCGCTGGCCTGCCTGGATCTGCTCGTTGATCTCGGCCTGCCGCTGTCCAACATCTGGGTCACGGACCTGGCGGGCGTGGTCTACGAGGGCCGCACCGAGCTGATGGATCCGGAGAAGGCGCGCTTCGCGCAGAAGACCGACAAGCGCAAGCTGGCCGAGGTCATCGACGGCGCCGACATCTTCCTGGGCCTGTCGGCCGCCGGCGTGCTCAAGCAGGACATGGTGCAGCGGATGGCCGACCGCCCGCTGGTGCTGGCGCTGGCCAACCCGAATCCGGAAATCATGCCGGAGCAGGTCAAGGAAGTGCGGCCCGACGCGGTGATCGCCACCGGCCGCACCGACTATCCGAACCAGGTCAACAACGTCCTTTGCTTCCCGTTCATCTTCCGCGGCGCGCTGGACGTGGGCGCGACGACCATCACCAAGCAGATGGAAATCGCCGCCGCGCACGCCGTCGCCGAGCTGGCGCGGCAGGAGCAGAGCGATATCGTGGCGACGGCCTACGGCATCCAGGATCTGTCGTTCGGCCCCGAATACCTGATTCCGAAGCCCTTCGATCCGCGCCTGATCGTCAAGGTCGCGCCGGCGGTGGCGCAGGCGGCGATGGACTCCGGCGTGGCGACCCGCCCGATCGAGGACATGGACGCGTACAAGCTGCAGCTGCAGCAGTTCGTCTACCACTCGGGCACGCTGATGAAGCCGATCTACGCGGCCGCCCGCAAGGTCGCGATGGAGAAGAAGCGCATCGTGTTCGCCGAGGGCGAGGAAGAGCGCGTGCTGCGCGCGGTGCAGGTGATCGTCGACGAGAAGCTGGCCAACCCGATCCTGATCGGCCGGCCGGCCGTGCTGACGCACCGCATCGAACGCTTCGGCCTGCGCCTGCGCATGGGCGTCGACTTCACCGTGGTCAACCCCGAGCACGACGAGCGCTTCCGCGACTACTCCGACACCTACTACCGGATGATGGCCCGCCAGGGCGTGACGCCGCAGTACGCCAAGCTCGAGATGCGCCGCCGCACCACGCTGATCGGCGCGATGCTGGTGCACAAGGGCGAGGCCGACGGCATGATCTGCGGCACCGTCAGCAATACCGCCGCGCATCTGCGCTATATCGACCAGGTGCTGGGCGGCACCAACGAGGTCTATGCGGCGATGAACGGCCTGGTGCTGCCGGGCCGCCAGATCTTCCTGGTAGACACCCACGTCAACGTCGATCCGAGCGCGCCGCAACTGGCCGAGATCACGATCATGGCCGCCGAGGAGCTCAAGCGCTTCGGCATCGAGCCCAAGATCGCGCTGCTGTCGCATTCGAACTTCGGCTCGTCGGAAGCGCCGTCCGCGCAGAAGATGCGCGAAACGCTGGCGATCCTGCGCGAGCGCGCGCCGGAGCTGGAGGTCGACGGCGAGATGCACGGCGACTGCGCGCTGGACCAGAAGCTGCGCGACCAGCTGGTGCCGGACGGCACGCTCAAGGGCGAAGCGAACCTGCTGGTGTGCCCGAACATCGATGCCGCCAATATCGCCTACAACCTGCTGAAGACGGCCGCCGGCAACAACGTCGCGATCGGCCCGATCCTGCTGGGCGTCAACGCGCCGGTGCATATCCTGACGCCGTCGGCTACCGTCCGCCGCATCGTCAACATGACGTCGCTGGTGGTGGTGGACGCGGCGGCGAAGCGGTAAGACCTCGCCAGTCGAGTGCAGGAGCCGGGGCATGCCCCGGCTTTTTTATTACTCTTCAGGGGCAGTTAGTGTGCGCATACATTCCATTAACGCCTTGAAACAATTCAGGTTTTCGGCGTGGCCGGCGCGCGGGGATTGATTATTTAACCGCTTGCGCGTAACCTAGCGCCTTCGATGCAGGCGATCCGTCGACCGCGCTTGGCGTTGGATTGCTGCGCCACCAGACCAGACAACGTGGGTTCCCCGACTTCTTTGCCGCAACGCGCATCGCGCTCCGACAAGATCCTGCTACGGGTCCAGCCTTCGCTCCAACGGG
Organism: Cupriavidus sp. UGS-1; assembly: GCF_021213615.1. Lineage (NCBI taxonomy): Bacteria > Pseudomonadati > Pseudomonadota > Betaproteobacteria > Burkholderiales > Burkholderiaceae > Cupriavidus > Cupriavidus sp. UGS-1. The sequence goes on from NZ_JAJQJF010000029.1 coordinate 23,270, forward strand.
TTGCGCGCGGCGCCCTGCATACGCTCGCGGCGCTGGCCATGGCGGCCACGCTGGCGCAGCCGGCCCAGGCGAAGCAGTCCGCGCAGGTGCTGCCGGATACGCTGGGAACCATTGCAGTGCAGCAGTTGCCCAACGAGGCACAGCAGACGCTGCAGCGCATCGAGGCCGGAGGGCCGTATCCGTACGCGAAGGATGGCTCGCGGTTCGGCAACTACGAGCGGATCCTGCCTCGGCGGCCGCGCGGCTATTACCGTGAATACACGGTTGCCCGTCCAGGCAGCCGCAATCGGGGGGCGAAGCGAATCGTCTGTGGCGGCGAACAACGGGCCGCCAACGACTGCTATTACACGGAAGACCACTACAACAGCTTCAAACGGATAATCAGATGATGACTGACATTTTCGGACTGGGCGACGCCCTTGCCGCCCGCGAAGAGCGCGGCGCCGGAGATGGCTGGCAGCGGGCTCAACAACATGCCCAGAACCTTTATGACAGTGTGCTGATGATGCCCCGCTACGAGGTCGCGCACAATAAACTGCCGCCGGCGTCGCCGCAGGACGGCAATGCCGAAGTGGCCTGCGGCAGAGAGGCCGCGCTGAACCTGTTCAAGACCGTGCGACCCAATATCGTCCAGTCGATCCGCGCCTTCCGCGTGCCCGAGCTGGCACAGGCGGCAGCCGACCTCGGCCAGCATTTTCTCTACGCCAATTGCGCCCATTGCACGACCAAGGGCGAGGTGCTGGAAACGATCGCCACCGCCTTCCTGTTCCCGAAGCATTTCGGCAAGAACTTCGATGCGCTGGCCGATTGCCTGACCGACATGATTCACAAGGCCGGCGTGCAGCCCGGTTTCGTCATCGTGCTCGAGGGCCTGCCCTGCGCGCAGAAGTTCGACAAGGAAGCGCGCGAGACGCTGCTTGACGTGTTCCGCGACGCCGCCGAATTCTGGGCCGAGCGCCGCGTGCAGTTCCGCGTGTTCTACTCGTTCGCCTGAGCGCACTGATCCCGCCGCACAAGGAAAAGGCCCGCCAATCGGCGGGCCTTTTTGCGTGGACAGCGGCGCGGCCGCCGTCCCGGCACTTCCCAAGGCCGATCAGGCCGCCGGCGGCACCTGGCCCTGCGGCGTCAGCTGGTCGATCAGCTCCGGCAGGCCGGCGCTGAGCTGCACCGCGACATCGTCGCGCGACAGGCCGGTGCTCGACGACAGCGTGTCGAGCGCGCCGGTGCCCTGCAGCGCCTCGGCCAGCGACGACGGCGATACCGGCTGATTGGGGCCGGTGCCGATCCACGAGGACACCTGCTCGCCCAGGCCCGCCTGCGCCAGGATCTGCTGCAGCGCGCCGATGCCGCCGGCCGCCGCGCCGATCGTCTGCGCTTCGCCGGCCGCGCCGCCCTGGCCGCCGATCAAGCCGCCCAGCAGCGAGCCGAGATCGAGTCCGCCACCGCCACCGGCCAGCCCGCCGAGGATGCCGCCCAGGCCGCCGGCCATGCCGCCCGGATCCTGCGTCGCTTCCGCGCCGCCTTGACGGCCGCGCATCGCCAGCATCGCCAGCAGGCCGAGCGCCAGCATCATCTTCGGATTCATGCCGGACTGGCCGGATTCGCCGGCCTGCGCCGGGTTGGTTTGGCCGAGCACGCCGCCAAGCACACTATCGAGCAGTCCCATCTTCAGCTCCTTGTTGTTGATTCATTTATCGGACCGGCCGGTGCCATGCTGCGGACCGGCTCGGTCGATAGCGGTCGACGGCGCGGTGCCGTCAGAATCCGCCCAGCAGCGCATTGAGCGCGGCCAGGCAGGCCAGACCGGCGGTCTCGGTGCGCAGGATGCGCGGTCCGAGCGACACCGCCGTGAAACCTTGCGCCAGCGCGGCGCGTTCTTCCTCGGGCGACAGTCCGCCTTCGGGGCCGATCAGCAACGTGACGCCGCCGGCAATCCATTCGTCACGGTGCGCCTGGGCCAGCGCCACCAGCGTCGATTCGGCGCGCGGCGATACCAGCAGCCGCTGTCCCGCATCGGCCGGGATCGCCGCCAGCCACGACTCCAAGTTAGCCACCGGCGATACCGCCGGCAAGCGGTTGCGCCCGCATTGTTCGCAGGCCGCGGTGACCAGCGCCTGCCAGTGTGCGTGGCGCTTCTGCGCACGTTCGCCGCTGAGCCGCACCACCGCGCGCGCGGTCTGCAGCGGCTGGATCGCGCCGACGCCGAGCTCGACTGCCTTCTCGATCAGCCAGTCCATCTTGTCGCCGCCGGCAATGCCCTGGGCCAGCGTGACGCGGAACGGCAGCTCGCATTCGGCGGCGTCGCGCGCGCCGACCTGCGCGGTCGCGCTGCGCTTGCCGATGTCGACCAGCGTCGCGGCATGGCTGCCGCCGCGTCCGTCGAACAGCGTGATCGGTTCGCCAGGATGCAGGCGCAGCACCTGAACATGGCGGACCACCGCCTCGGGAAGCGGCAGCAGGGTATCGGCGGCAAGCGGTTGATCGACGTAAAAGCGCGGTGGCATCGAATCCAGGGGAAATCGGTCAGGCGGGGAGGGCCCGCCGCGGCGGGCGCGACATGGGTGTCATGCGCGCCGTCGCGGCAGCGGGCCCGGCATCGGACGGTCAGGCGGCCTGCGAGCCGGTGGCGGCGGCGACAGCCTGGTCCAGCGGCCGTGCGAAGCCCCACCGGTAGCCGTCGAGGTCCTCGACCATGCAATAGCGGTCGCCCCAGAACTGGTCGCCCGGGGCCATCAGGCTGATCGCGCCGGCCGCCACCGCGCGCGCATGCATCGTGTCGACATCGTCGCAGTACAGGTAGAAGGTCTGCGGGCACTCGAAGCCGGTCGAGCGCGGCGTGCGGGCGGTGCTGCCCCAGGCGCCCTCGGGGGCGAACATCACGACCAGCTCGCCGTGGTAGTGCATCTCGGCATGGGTCGGCACGCCGTTCTCGTCGACCACATTGCCGGGCACGAAGCCGAAGGCGCGGCTGTAGAAGTCGAGCGCGCGGCGTGCGTCGCCGACCGTCAGGTAGGGAATCAGCCAGGGCGTGTTGGCAGGTTTGGTCATGATCGTGTCCTCCCGGATTCCGTGCGGCGTGGCCGCCGGGCTCCACGGTGGCGGGTATCGCGCGCGAAGCGAACGCCGGACGAGCGCCGCGCCTGCCTTGCCGCAAGTCCCCCCGGTGGAGCGGTCAGCCGAGCATATCACGTCGATGTGGCGCCGCCGTCGAACAGCGATTGCAGGTGGCGCGGCAGCGCGAACAGCGCCGCATGCAGGCCGGCGTGATAGCAGCGCAGCGCGCCGTCGAGCCGCCAGTCGGCGAGCCGGGCGGCCAGCATGGCAGGGTCGGCGGCCCGCACGTCGAGCGTGTCGCTGGCCACCGCGATCGCCCACAGCGCGCCATAGACGGGAATCGCCACCGTCATCGGCTGTACCAGCCGGAAATGGTCGCGCAGCCGCCGCCACAGCAGCTGCGCCGTGTCCGGGCGGTGGAAGGGCGGCCCCAGATGCAGCGACATCGCCCCGCCCGGTGCCAGGCAGTCGCGCGCCGCCTGCAGGCCGCGCGCGCTGAACAACGCCGTGGCGGGGCTGCCATCGTCGGCGTCGGTCAGGTCGAACACCACCAGGTCGAAGCGGCGGCCGGCATCGCGCAGCGCCTCCATCACGGCGAGTCCGTCGCCGACCTCGAGCGTCACGCGCGGATCGTCGAAGGCGCCGTGGTGGATGCCCGGCAGCCAGCGCCGCGCCAGCTGCACGACCTCGGCATCGAGCTCGGCGATCACGACCTCGCGCATTCCCGGCAGCCGCAGCAGTTCGCGCGCCGAGCCGCCGTCGCCGCCGCCGATCACCAGCGCGCTGGCGGCGGCGCCATGGGCTACGGCCATCGGGTGGACCATTACCTCATGCTGGATGAACGCGTCGGCTTCCGCGCTCATGATGCGGCCATCGAGCCGGAACACGCGGCCGAACAGCGGATGCTCGCCTATCTCGATGTGCTGATGGGGCGAGCGCACCGAGGCGCGCGGGATGACGTCGGCCAGTGTGGAGCCGACGCCTCTGGATAGCCATTCACGCCATTCGAGGCCGGCCTCGGAAGGCGCCGTCGGGGCCGCCGCCGTACCGGAAACGTCGCCTCCTTCTGGTAAAATCGCGCTTTTCCCGCCGCCAATTTCCCGCCGCATGTCTCACCTCGCACACCCAGCCACCAGCCCCTATGCCAGCCAGCCCGCGTCGCTGATGGCCAATGCGATCCGCGTCCTGGCGATGGACGCCGTCCAGCAGGCCAATTCGGGCCATCCGGGCATGCCGATGGGCATGGCCGATATCGCCGTCGCGTTGTGGAGCCGTCATCTGAAGCATAACCCGGTCAATCCGAAGTGGGCCGACCGCGACCGCTTCGTGCTGTCCAACGGCCACGGCTCGATGCTGCTGTACGCGCTGCTGCATCTGACCGGCTACGAGCTGCCGATCGAGGAGCTGAAGAACTTCCGCCAGCTGCACAGCAAGACCGCGGGGCATCCGGAATACGGCATCACGCCGGGCGTCGAGACCACCACCGGCCCGCTGGGCCAGGGCATCACCAACGCGGTCGGCATGGCGCTGGCCGAGCGGCTGCTGGGCGAGGAGTTCAACCGTCCCGGCTTCGACATCGTCAACCACTACACCTATGTCTTCCTCGGCGACGGCTGCCTGATGGAGGGCATCAGCCACGAGGCCTGCTCGCTGGCCGGCACGCTGCAGCTGAACAAGCTGATCGCGCTGTGGGACGACAACGGCATCTCGATCGATGGCGACGTCGAGCACTGGTTCTCCGACGACACCCCGAAGCGCTTCGAGGCCTATGGCTGGAACGTGATCCGCGCGATCGATGGCCATGACGTCAACGCGATCGACGCCGCCATCGCCCAGGCCAAGGCCAGCGACAAGCCGACGCTGATCTGCTGCCGCACCGTGATCGGCAAGGGTTCGCCGAACAAGCAGGGCGGCCACGACGTGCACGGCGCCCCGCTGGGCGGCGCCGAGATCCTGGCGACGCGCGAGGCGCTGGGCTGGAGCCACGCCCCGTTCGAATTGCCGGAAGAGGTCTATGCGGCGTGGGACGCCAAGGCCAATGGCGCCGCGCTGGAGAAGGCCTGGGCCGCGCTGTTCGAGGGCTATTCGGAGCGTTATCCGTACGAAGCCGGCGAGTTCGAGCGCCGCATGCGCGGCGAGTTGCCCGGCGCGTTCGACGCCGCGGTGCAGGCCTATCTGGCCAAGTGCGAGGAAAAGGCCGAGACCATCGCCACCCGCAAGGCCAGCCAGAACGCGATCGAGGCGCTGGCGCCGGTGCTGCCCGAACTGCTCGGCGGCTCGGCCGACCTGACCGGCTCGAACCTGACCAACTGGTCGGGCAGCAAGGCGGTACGCGTCGATGCCTGGGGCAACCACATCAACTATGGTGTGCGCGAGTTCGGCATGAGCGCGATCATGAACGGCATCACGCTGCATGGCGGCTACATCCCCTACGGCGGCACCTTCCTGACGTTCTCCGACTACAGCCGCAATGCGCTGCGCATGGCGGCGCTGATGAAGATCCGCACGCTGTTCGTGTTCACGCACGATTCGATCGGCCTGGGCGAGGACGGCCCGACCCACCAGTCGATCGAGCACGTCGCCAGCCTGCGCCTGATCCCGAACATGGACGTCTGGCGCACCGCCGATACCACCGAAACCGCGGTGGCGTGGGCCGAGGCGATCCGCCGCGAGAACGGTCCGAGCTGCCTGATCTTCAGCCGCCAGAACCTGCCGTTCCAGAAGCGTGACGATGCCACCCGCGCCAACATCGCGCGCGGCGGCTACGTGCTGCGCGACAACGTCAACCCGCGCACCGGCCTGCCCGATGCGGTGATCGTCGCGACCGGCTCGGAAGTGGGCCTGGCGGTCGGCGCGGCCGACCAGCTGGCCGCCGAAGGCATCCGTGTGCGCGTCGTGTCTGTGCCCTCGACGACTGTGTTCGACAAGCAGGATGCGGCATACAAGTCGACGGTGCTGCCCGCGGGCGTACCCCGCGTGGCGGTCGAGGCCGGCGTCACCGACTTCTGGTGGAAGTACCAGGTGCAGGCGGTGGTGGGCATCGACACCTTCGGCGAATCGGCGCCGGCTGGCGTATTGTTCAAGCACTTCGGGTTCACCGTCGAGAACGTGGCGAACACCGTCAAGAGCGTGATCTGACTTTCCGGGACGTGCGGGCGCGGCGGCGCTGCCGTCGCCGGCCCGGGCGCCCGCAGCTTTTTCTACTTCCCGTTCAGGAGACGTACCATGACTATCAAGGTTGCCATCAACGGCTATGGCCGTATCGGCCGCAACGTGCTGCGCGCCCACTACGAAGGCGGCAAGAAGCATGACATCGAGATCGTCGCGATCAACGACCTCGGCGATGCCAAGACCAACGCCCACCTGACGCAGTACGACACCGCCCATGGCAAGTTCCCGGGCACCGTGTCGGTCGAGGGCGACTACATGGTCGTCAACGGCGACAAGATCCGGGTGCTGGCCAACCGCAATCCGGCCGAACTGCCGTGGGGAGAGCTGGGCGTCGACGTGGTGATGGAGTGCACCGGCTTCTTCACCTCCAAGGAAAAGGCCTCGGCTCACCTGGCCGGCGGCGCGAAGAAGGTCATCATCTCGGCGCCGGGCGGCAAGGACGTCGACGCGACCATCGTCTACGGCGTCAACCACAACGTGCTGAAGGCCTCGGACACCGTGATCTCGAACGCCTCGTGCACCACCAACTGCCTGGCCCCGCTGGTCAAGCCGCTGCACGAGAAGCTGGGCGTGGTGACCGGCCTGATGACCACGGTGCACGCCTATACCAACGACCAGGTGCTGACCGACGTCTATCACGAGGACCTGCGCCGCGCGCGTTCGGCCACCCAGTCGATGATCCCGACCAAGACCGGCGCCGCCGCCGCGGTTGGCCTCGTGATGCCGGAACTGAACGGCAAGCTGGACGGCTTCGCGATCCGCGTGCCGACCATCAACGTGTCGCTGGTCGACCTGTCGTTCGTCGCCGCGCGCGAGACCACCGTCGATGAAGTCAACGCGATCCTGAAGGCCGCGTCGGAAGGCGAGCTCAAGGGCATCCTTGACTACAACACCGCACCGCTGGTGTCGGTCGACTTCAACCACAACCCGGCCTCGTCGACCTTCGACGCGACGCTGACCAAGGTGTCCGGCAATCTGGTCAAGGTGTCGAGCTGGTACGACAACGAGTGGGGCTTCTCCAACCGGATGCTCGATACCACCGTGGCGCTGATGAACGCCAAGTAAATCAGCGTATGGTCAATGGCCGACGTCACCGCTTTGGCGGGGACTCGGAAGCGGCGCCCATGTGGCGCCGTTTTTTATGGCCTGTGTGCGCCAGCCCACGCACGGACTGTAAAATATGGTAAATACGACACAAGAACCCCGCTACGGAGGGGTTCCCGGGCGAGTAAAAATGACGTTTTCGCTTCCCCGAAGTGGCGATTTGATCTTACACTAGCCTTAGTGTCCTCGCGTGCGCTCGCCTGGCCACGCGTATCAAACCTGAACTGGGCGTGATCATGGTGAACGTTGACACCAAGCTGCTCGTGATCTTCACCGAGTTGCTCAGCAAGCGGAACGCGACCTATGTCGCCGAGAAGATGCACATGACGGCGCCAGCGGTATCGCACTCGCTGGGCCGGCTGCGCGAGATCTTCGACGACCCGCTGTTCATCCGCGTCCCGCATGGCCTGACGCCGACGCCGCGCGCGCTCGAACTCGGACCGAAGATCCGCGAGATGCTGGACCTGTGGTCCTCGATCAACGAGGGCGACGTCGATAACTTCGATCCCGCGGTCGCGTCCGGCACGCTGCATATCGGCTTTGCCGCCGAACTCGGCGATACGGTGTTCAACCGCTTCGTGTTGCGCCTGGCGCAGCTGGCTCCCGAACTGCATATCCGTCTGGTCGAATCCCATTCGTGGGAGGCCGATGTGGCCTCGATGCGCGCCAACGAGCTGGATTTGGCGTTCAGCGCGCTGCCGACCGGCCACCCGGAGATCGTCGAGGAAACCGTCGCCGCGCTGAACCTGTGGGTTTGCGCGCGCAAGGGGCACCCGTTGCTGCAGACAGCCTGCACGCTGGACCACTATCTCGAGTGCGGCCATATCTTCATGGCCTCGGCGGGCGGCACCGGGCGCCCGGCACCTTCGCTGATTCCGCTGGACTACGCGCTGCAGCAGCGCGGCCTGAAGCGCAATGCGGCGCTGACCGTGCACTCGTGGCGCGCCCAGGCCGAACTGGCCGCGCAGACCGACATGATCTTCACCGTCAACGCGCTGACCAAGGACGTCGCCTGCGAAAGCTACGGCCTGAACGCGTTCCCGCTGCCGGCCGAAATCCAGACCACGCTCGGCCTGAACATGTTCTGGCACCGCAGCCGCAACACCCATCCGATGCTGGTCTGGGCGCGCGGACTGTTCCGCCAGGTCGTGGCCGAATTTGTCGGCGTGCCGGTGCCCGGGCTGCCCCAGCGCATGGCCGAGATCGAGCGCGAGCAGGTCTAGGCAGATCTGGTGCGCGGCACCGCTGCACAACAAAAAACCGGCGCCTGGCGCCGGTTTTTTTGTTGCCGCCGCGTGCCTCCTCGCACGCGGCACCGTGCATCAGCGCTTGGGCCGATGCGGGCAAGCGGTCTTGGTGCAATTGCCGTACAGCGACAGCGCATGCTCCTGCAGCGCGAAGCCACGCTCGCGCGCGATGCTTTGCTGGCGTTGTTCGATCTCGCCGTCGAAGAATTCCTCGACGCGGCCGCAATCGAGACAGACCAGGTGATCGTGGTGCTTGCCTTCGTTCAGTTCGAAGATGGCCTTGCCCGATTCGAAGTTGTTGCGCGACAGCAGGCCGGCTTGTTCGAACTGGGTCAGCACGCGATAGACGGTGGCCAGCCCGATATCCATATGCTCGTTGAGCAGGATGCGATAGACGTCTTCCGCGCTCAGATGGCGCTGCTCGCTGGTCTGGAAGATTTCGAGGATCTTCAGCCGCGGCACGGTTGCTTTCAGGCCGATATTTTTGAGTTCCGCCGGACTCGGCATGGGCGTGACTCCCTAGAGTACAATGTCTGGATTGTTGAATCATAAGGGTTTTGCCGGCAAAAGTCGCCCGGCGCCGCCGGTGCTGGCAATGCGCTGATCCCTTCACGCGGCGGCGAGCGCGTGTCCGCGCGGACACGCGGCCCATGCCCACCGACCGGCACTTTCCCTTCCTTCGGTAGCGAGAACTGCGAGTTACATGGATTCCATTCGAACATCCGCCCTGCGCCCGGCGCTGCTGACCACGCTTCTGGCAGCCATCACGCTGGCCTCCGCCGCCTGCTCGACCTACGACAGCACTTCCCGCAAGATCGCCAACGCGATCACGCCGTACCGGATCAATATCGTCCAGGGCAACTTCGTCTCGCGCGAAGCCGCCGCGCAGTTGCGCGAGGGTATGACCCGCGACCAGGTGCAGTTCCTGCTCGGCACGCCGCTGCTGACCGACGTGTTCCACGCCAATCGCTGGGACTATGTGTTCTCGTTCAAGCGCGGCAATACGCAGGTGGTGCAGCAGCGCCGCTTCACCGTGTTCTTCGACAACGATCGTCTGGTCCGCTTCGGCGGCGATGAACTGCCGTCGGAATACGAACTGATCGCCGAGATCGACGGCATGAAGCGCGCGCCGGACGCGAAGGGCGCCAAGCCGGCGCCGCAGCAGGCCGCCGCGCCGGCCGAGC